>CAZUSF010000025.1:0-17265 GCA_964623355.1 uncultured Thiobacillus sp.
ACGTTTTCACCCGTGTTGGTAACCAGGAAACCATCCTTGTCCATGCGGAACTGGCCGCTGCGGGTGTAGGTGTTGCCCGCCTCGCCGCTCAAACGGAAAAAACCGTTGCCGCTGATTGCCACATCGAGCGGATTGCTGCTGACGCTCAAGCCGCCCTGGGCGAACTGCTGCGCCACCGAGACGGTCTGGGCGCCGAGGCCGGCCTGCAGATTGTTGGCGCCAAAAGTGGCGGTGGCATAGACATCTGAAAACTCGGCACGGCTCGACTTGAAGCCCACTGTACCAACGTTGGCGATGTTGTTGCTGATCACATCGAGATTTTTGGAAGCGGCATTCAGTCCGCTCAAGCCTTGCTGGAAGCCCATTTCATCCGCTCCTTAGAAAATTTGCCGAATCTGATTCAGGCCGCGTTCACCGAGACCATCGATCTCGACATCCATATCGCTTTCATTCAGCGAAACGCTGAGCACGCTGCCCAAGGTGAATTGGGTTGCCGCCACAGACGCGGCGCCGGCGTTGGCGGTCGCGCTGAAGGTGTATTCACCCAGCGCCTGCGCTACGCCGTTGGCGTCCATGCCATCCCAGGCAAAGCGGACCAGACCGGCATCCTGCTTGCCCAGGTCAAGGGTTTGCACCAGCGCGCCATTGCTGCCGAACACCTTGATCTTGACGCTGTCGGCTGCGCCATTGAGTTCGATCGCCCCCGCCGCGCCGCCGGAGCCCAGGTTGAGTACATCGCCTTCCGCCAGCACCTGGCGGCCGACCAGCGACGCGCCTTGCAAGACCTGGCTTGCCTTGAACTGCGCCACCAGACCATCCAGCGAGGCATTCATCTTGTTGATGCCTTCGACGGTGGACATCTGCGCCAACTGCGTCGTCAGCTCGGCGTTATCCATCGGATTCATCGGATCCTGGTTTTGCAACTGGGTCACCAGCAGCTTGAGAAAGCGATCTGACGCTTCGGCGGTTGCGCTTGCTGCTTTGCTCGTCGTAGCGCCATTCAAACTGGCGACCAGGCTGGCATTGCTATCGTTCTGGACCGCGGAGATGGCCATGATTCAAGGCTCCTAACTGGCCGCAACCGCCAAGGTGCGCTGCATCAGCGACTTGGTGGTGGCCATGACTTCGGCGTTGGTTTGATAGGAACGCGAGGCGGAGATCATGTTGACCATCTCCTCCACCGCATCCACGTTGGGGTAAGCGACGTAACCCTTGGGATCGGCCAGCGGATGCTTCGGGTCGTAGACCATGCGCGCCGGCGACTTGTCCTCCACCACCTCGGTCATCCGCACGCCTTGCGCCCAGGGTGCCGCCTTGTTGAGCGCCACTGCCTGGAACATCACCTGCTTGGCCTTGTAGCCTTCGCCGGTGGAAGCATGCGCGGAATCGACATTGGCCAGATTGGACGCTACCGCGTTCAACCGCATCGACTGCGCGGTCAGCGCGGAAGCGGCAATCTGGAAAACGTTGTTAAGTGACATTCATGCACTCCGGATTATTGTTGCGAACCGACCGCCTGCCCCATCCGCTTGAACGTGGAAGCTGCGCGGTCGAGGAGGAATTGGTAATGCAGCGCGTTTTCGGTGAAATGCGCCCGCTCAATATCAGGATCGACGGTGTTGCCATCCAGACTGGGCTGCACGCCGGAACGGTATTTGACATGCCCGCCGGCCGTCGCCGAGCCACTGCTATCGAGATGCCCACCATGCGTCCGCGCCAGCTTCAGCGGACCACCGTCAGCGCCCATCGCATTCTTCAAGGCGGCGGAAAAGTCCAGATCACGCGCCTTGTAGTTGGGGGTATCCGAGTTGGCGATATTGCCGGCCAATATTTCATGCCGCCGCGCCCGCAAATTGAGGGCGTTCTGAACAAAGGCGATTTCGGTGTCGATTTTATTGAGCATGGCGGGTCTCCGCTTCCATTACAGCAAGCGGCATGCCAGCCCAAAATAACGTTTCAACCCCTTGATTTCCCGTACTTAAACAGCCACCGGCAACGCCTTGCCGGCAAGCTTCGCCGGGGGCGGCAAGTTATGCCGGCACCCGTCATTCCCGCGCAGGCGGGAATCCAGGCACTCCGTCAGACTGATTTATTGCGGTACTAAGGAACGTTTACCCCAACGCCGCCGCCAACCGTTGCAATGCCGTTTCGATCACCGCTCTTGGCGCGCCGATGTTCATCCGCATGAATCCGGAACCGCCGGTGCCAAATACCGTGCCCGGATTCATGCCGACTTTCGCCTGTTCCACGCAGAAGCGCTTCAGCGCGGCGTCATCCCAATCCCGCGTGGCACAGAGTTCGCGGCAATCGAGCCAGAGCAAATAGGTGCCTTCCGGTTCGATCAGCCGGATGCCGGGCAAATGCTGGCGCGCGAATTGACTGACGAAATCGCGGGTCTGCGCCAGATAGGCCATCAACGCATCCAGCCAGGCCGCGCCATGCTGATAACCCGCAGTAAAGGCGACGCTGCTGAACGGGTTGTAATTGCCGGCGTGCAACAGGTCGAACGCCTGCGTCAAGGCCTTGCGCCGCGCTGGGTCGGGCACGATCAGTGCCGACAGGCCTAGGCCAGGAATATTGAAGGTCTTGCTCGGCGCCAGCGCGGTGACCACGCGGGAGGGATTGGTTGCCAAATCATCCGTCAACGTCGCCAGCACCGGATGCTTCTGACCGGGATAGATCAAGTCATGATGAATCTCGTCGGACAGCACGACCAGATCGTGGCGTTCGGCGATGTCCAGCACACGCGCCAGTTCTTCCCGCGTCCAGACACGGCCGACCGGGTTGTGCGGCGAACACAGCAGCAGCAGGCGCGCATCCTTGGCGCAGCGTTCAAGATGGTCGAAATCCATTTCATAGCGACCTGCGTGCAGTCGCAACGGGTTTTCAATCAGCCGTCGACCGGTTGCCGTCACCGCCGAGAAGAACGGGAAATACACCGGGGGCTGCACGATGACGCCCTCGCCGGCCTCGGCAAAAGCCAGTACGGCGGCATGGAGTGAAGGCACGACACCAGGCGCGAGCAGGATCCAGTCCCGCTCGATCGACCAGCCATGGCGTTGCCACATCCAGCCAATCAAAGCCTCGAACAACGCCGCCGGATAGCGGCTATAGCCATAAATCGGGTGCGCCGCGCGCGCTAACAGGGCCTGGGTGACGGCTTCCGGCGCGGTGAAATCCATATCGGCGACCCACAGCGGCAATACGTCTGCGGTGCCGAAATACTCGGCGCGACCGTCGTGCTTGACCGAATCGGTGTGGTCGCGCGGAATCGGCGTGTCGAAGTCCATCTTTATCCGTCATACCCGCGCATGCGGGTATCCAGTCCGCAGCCATTTCTGGATACCCGCATGCGCGGGTATGACGACAACAAACAAGTCATCGTTTCTCCCAGATCGTCACTTCCGACAGCGTGTGCTGGAACTTGCGTTTGGTCTCGCGCAGCACAAAGGGCACGTCGAGCGGCCCTTCGATCAGTTTGAAATGTGAGCCCAAGCGAACTTTCAGCCCATCCAGCGTGGTGAAGTTTTCGCCATCTCGCTTGAAACCACCGACCCATTCCGCACGCGGCGTGTGTTCTTCCAGCCAGGTGCAAGGGGTCGCGATCAGCAGCAGGCCACCTGGATTCAACCGTTCATGCACGCTGTCGAGAAACTTGGCCGGGCTGTACAGACGGTCGATCAGGTTGGCGGCGAGGATCAGGTCGTAGCCGGTGAAATTGGGTTTCAGGTTGCAGGCATCGCCCTGGAAGAACGCAACCTTGCTGCGCACATCGTCCAGCCCCAGATCGGCCAGGCTGCGCTCGTGGTAACTGACCAGTTCGCCTTCTTCGGCAAAGGTGAAGCGCAGCCGGCCCTGCTCCTGCATTTGCACGCCAAGCCCGATGAAGCGAGCCGAAGAATCGATGCCGGTGACCACGTCGAAATGCCGCGCCAGCTCAAAAGAAGAGCGACCGGCGGCGCAACCGAGGTCGAGCGCAGCCCTTGCCTGGCGTGAACCCATGGCGCGAATCGCCAGATCGGCCAGCGCCTTGGGAAAGTTTTCGACGCCGAAATGCGTGTCGCCGTAATGAAACTCGGCGTATTCGGACAACAACTTGTCGGTTTCATAATGGGAGGAATGCACAGGGGTCTCGGACGTGGACCGCGTTTCGCCAACCACATAGCGAAATCCAGCGTGTTGAAAGAAATGGCAGCGGAAGGCGTAGCGCGCCGACTTGCGGCTCTCGTTGCCGGCGCTGATCCAGGAACCGCCCTTGAACAGGACGTGGCGGCCATCGAAAGTGGGAGTAGTGAAATCGTCATACAGCGGATGCACGCGAAAGCCGTCGAACGGATAGATCGGGGTCTGCGTCCATTGCCAGACATTGCCGACCACGTCGAACAACTCGCCATGCTGAAAGGTATCGACCGGGCAGGAAGAGGCGGCATGGTCGAGATGTAGATTAGCCGGCGCAAGTGCATCGAGCGGCACTTCCGCCACGCCGGCGTGATCGTAAAGCCGCATCCATTCGTCTTCGCTTGGCAGCCGCACCGGCAAGCAGCTCTGTGCTGATTTCCAGGCGCAGAACGCGGCGGCTTCCAGGTTGTTGACCTCGACCGGCCAGTTCCACGGCATCGCCACTTCTTCCAGCATCAACCGCAATCGCCAGCCATCCTCCGCCAGAACCCAGAAGGCAGGATGTTCCGCCCGCGCAAAGGTTTTCCAGGCCCGACCTTCGGCATCCCACCAGGCATCGTCAGCATAGCCGCCGGCTTCGACGAATTCGAGAAACTCGCCATTGCTGACCAGATAGCGGCTGGCCTGGAATGCCGCCACCTGCGCACTGTGCCGGCCATATTCGTTATCCCAGCCATAGCTGGCATCGGCTTTGCCGAGGCTGACTTCACCACCGGGAATGCGCACCAGCGCATTGATTGGCAAACCCAGTGGCGCCGGCCCCGACACACGCCAGGGCTCCCAGGCCGGATGTGGCCGCACATGCTTGAGTGCGTGCTGACGAATCAGCACCGACGAGGTTTCCAGATGGATGCGCTCATGCTCGATGCCCATCAGCACCACCCAGGCCGGCATTTCCCAATCGATCGGCAGGCTGAGCGGCATGTTGGCAATGACCGCATCCACCGCCGCCCGCACCTGTTGCCGGTAGGCGCGGACCTGCTCAACGCCGGGCCAGTCGTAATTTGCATCGTTGAGATCATCCCAACTCATTTCATCGACACCAACCGCGAACATCGACTCGAAGCGCGGGTTGATACGCACCGTCAGCAAACCGGCCAGCAGCAGCTTGTTGACGAAGAACGTGGCGGTATGGCCGAAGTAGAAAATCAGCGGATGCCGCAGCGGAATCGGTTTTTCGTAGTAAGCCGCATCGCTGGTCAGCACCTCGAACAACTGTTCGTAGCGGTCGAATGTGGCGTGAAAATAGGCGCGGATTTCTGCACGCTTGCTGGCAACGCCAGCAGTTGAAGCGTCACCCGACAAACAGGGTGTGCGCGGGAAGCGTTCTGAAGACATACGGAAAGACGACTGATAAAAAGTGAAGGGAAAAGAGTGCAAGGGTTGTATAGGCCGAAAGCCCGTCTTGCAAGGGTGCGAGCCTCCAAACGTAGCTGTCAGAAGGCAGCGTCAACTGGCTGCGCATCTAGCCGCAGCTCTCTATGTGAGCGGTATCAGCTCATTAATTTATGTCTAAAGATATATTCCATGATTGCCGATAGGCGTAACTGATTTAACCGAACATTCACGGAACACGACCAAGCCATGAAAAACAACCAACCCGTCACCGGGCAGGAATATCAGATCCGCAACGACACCGCATTCATCACCCATACCGACGCCAAGGGCCGCATCACACGGGCTAACGAAGAGTTTGTCGAAGCCAGCGGCTTCTCGCTGGACGAGTTGGTCGGCCAGTCGCACAACATGGTGCGTCACCCCGACATGCCGGTGGAAGCTTTCCGCGACTTCTGGGCAACACTGAAACGCGGCCGCCCGTGGACTGGCCTGGTCAAGAACCGGCGCAAGAACGGTGATCATTACTGGGTGCGCGCCAATGCTTCACCCGCTGATGATGGCTACACCTCGGTGCGCGCCAAGCCCAGCCGCCAGGAAGTGGAGGCAGCGGAAATCCTCTACCGCGCCATGCGCAACGACCCCGGCATCAAGCTGGAAGGCGGCCACCGGGTAACTGGTGGTCTCTCCGGACTGGTTGAAAAAACCTTTGGACGCCTGCGTATCGCCGCCCGCCTCTGGCTGATGGTGGCGATCTCGGCGGCAATATTCCTCATCGCGGTCGCGATTGGCTGGCATGGCCTCGACAATAGCCGCATTGCGCTCAAGTCTCTTTATGAAGACAGCGCGGTACCGATGAATGCGTTGGGCAATTTGCGTACCATTTCAAAGGAAAACTACGCCGAAGTCCTGCGTGCTTTCCAGCATGACCCGAATGGCAACCTGCTCAGCTTTCATGACCATGAACTGAGCATGCACTTTGATGCGATAAAAAGTCGAAAAGATGAGAACGACCGTTTTTGGGCGGAAGTCACCAACCGCAACTTGACCGAGGCGGAGAAACAATTGGTCGCCGAGATCAAGGAAAAACGCCTGGCCTGGCAAAGCAAGCGCGATGCCGCCCTGGCAGCCATGAAGGCCGGCGATTTTTCTGCCGAAGTCATGGCGGCTTACCTGAAGGCCGGACGTGAAGAGGGCACGGCCTTCGACAAATCACTCGAACAGTTGTCGGAACTCGCCAAACACAGCGCGAAAAGCCACTATGAAATTGCTGAAGCGGCCTATCAGCGTGACGTGAAGATTTTTATCGGGCTGACCATCCTGGGTCTCTTGACGGTACTCGGAATCGCCTGGTTTACCTTGAACCGCATCACTCAATCGTTGCGTGAAGCCGGCGAGTTTGCCGAGACGATTGCTTCGGGTGACCTGACCAAGCCAATGCCACGCGCCAGCGAAGATGAAATCGGTGACTTGATGGCCAAGCTGGGCGTCATGCGCAACACGCTGCACGAAGTCATCGCATCGATCAGCCAGAACATGAAGGGACTGAATCAATCGGCCGGAGAACTCTCCAGCTCCGCCGCCAGCAGCGCGCAAACCACCGAAATGCAGGCCGAATCGGCATCCAGTATGGCCGCCTCGGTAGAACAGCTTTCCGTCTCCATCGACCAGGTGGAAGAACACGCTCGCGAAGCGCGCAACATCACCCAGACCTCCAGCCTTCAATCGACCGAAGGCGGTCGCATCATTCACGACGCGGCAGCGGAAATGCGCCTGATCGCCGATGCGGTGAAAAGCACCGCCGGCACGATCAAGGAACTGGAAGGTTATTCCGACCAGATTTCCAGCATCGTCCAGGTCATCAAGGACATCGCCGACCAGACCAATCTGCTCGCGCTCAACGCCGCCATCGAGGCAGCCCGCGCCGGTGAACAGGGGCGTGGATTCGCCGTGGTGGCCGACGAAGTTCGCAAGCTGGCTGAGCGTACCGGCAACTCCACCCAGGAAATCAGCAGCATGATCGGCAAGATCCAGCAAGGCACGCAACGCGCCGTGCAGGAGATGGAAACCGGCGTCAAACGCGTCGGCGAAGGTGTCGATCTGGCGCACAAAGCAGGCGATTCGGTGACCGGCATCCGCGACAGCGCCGAGCAAACCACGCGCGCGGTGGACGACATCAATCTGGCGCTGAAGGAGCAGGCGGTCGCGGCACGCGACATCGCCCAGAAAGTCGAGCGCATCGCGCAGGGCTCCGAGCAGAACAGCGCGGCGGTCGCCCAGACCGCGGCATCGGCACATCGCCTGGAAATGCTGGCGCGCGAACTGGCCGCCCTCGCTGCCCGCTTCCGCATCGCCTGAGCAACCGTCCGCCCCCAGGTGGGGGCGGCTGGAAATGCCGTTTCGGGTGTCATAATCCGGACACTTCGATCCGATATAAACCCGACGCATGCAAGAATATGAAACCCTCGCCGCCATCGATCTCGGCTCCAACTCGTTCCACATGCAGGTGGGCCGCGTCGAAGGCAACCAACTGTTCTATCTTGATTCAATCAAGCAACCAGTACGCCTGGCCAGCGGCCTGACCGCCAGCAAACGGCTTGACGCCGCCTCGCAGCGGCGCGCGCTGAATTGCCTGAGTCGCATCGGCGAACGTCTGCAAGGCATGCCGCCCGGCGCAGTACGGGCAGTCGGCACCTCGGCCTTGCGGGTTGCCAAGAATGCGCCGGAATTTCTCGCCAAAGCGCGTGCCGCGCTCGGCTTTGAAATTGAAATCGTCGCCGGGCGAGAAGAAGCCCGCCTGATTTATCTCGGCGTCTCGCACAGCCTGCCGCTGACCACAACGCCGCGCCTGGTGGTCGATATCGGTGGCGGTTCCACCGAATGCATCATCGGCACCGGCTACGAAGCGCAGGAACGCGAAAGCCTGCGCATGGGCTGCGTGGTGTTCAGCAAGCAATTCTTCGCCGATGGCGTCGTCAGCAAGCAAGCGATGGACAGCGCAGACACTACCGCACGCGTCGAAATCCAGCTGGTTGCCAGCCCGTTCCGCAACAGCAGCTCGAAGCAAGTCTGGCAGGAAGCAGTGGGTTCATCCGGCACGGCACGCGCGCTGGGCGAAATCTGCCGCTTGAACAACCATTCCGATGGCGCCATCACGCTGAACGGCCTGCGCTGGCTGCGCGACCGCCTGATCAAGGCGGGACAGGTGAACAAGCTCGACCTGCCCGGCCTGAAACCGGACCGGCGTCCGGTGCTGGCGGGCGGCATGGCGATCATGCTGGCGCTGTTTGAAGAACTCGGCATCGATCAGATGGACATCGCCCAGGGTGCGATGCGGGAAGGCATTCTGTGGGATCTGCTTGGCCGTGTGCATGACCAGGACATGCGCGACATCAGCGTTGGCCAGTTCCAGCGGCGTTACCTCGTCGATATCAAGCAGGCCGGCCGTGTCGCCTTGTTGGCGACGGCGCTGGCGAAAAACCTGCAACCCGAGATCGATGAAGAAGCCCTGCGCGCCTTGAACTGGGCCGCACTGCTGCACGAAATCGGCATTTCCATCGCCCACTCCGGCTTCCATAAACATGGCGCCTACATCCTGGAAAACGCCGACATGCCGGGCTTCTCGCGCCGCGACCAGAGCCGCCTCGCGGCACTGGTGCGCGCCAGTCGCGGTGGCCTCGGCAAACTGGGTTTCTCCCCCGCCGATCCAAACTGGCCACTGATCCTCTGCCTGCGCCTGGCCGTGCTGTTCAACAGCGGCCGCAACAACTCGGGACTGCCGAAGATGCAGCTTGGGTGTGACAACGGAGCTTGCCGGTTGCACCTGCCTGGTGACTGGCTGAAGGCAAACCTGCTGACTCAGGCTGCGCTGGACGACGAACTCAAAGCCTGGCGCGAAGTTGGACCCAACTTTCGGCTGGAACAATTGCAGACAGACTGAATCCTGGAACAGGCTGAGGGCACACTTTCCAAACCTGTCTTCTCACCAGCAGAACAAAGTTAACTAAAATGAAAACGTCAGAAGTGCTCGCGCTTGACGAGTCATATCAAGACGTCAGCAGCAATGGAAAGTACCAATAGGGTGTAGGAACGGACTGCCCTGCTGAGACACGGGAGAAGTACATGAAATTGATCGATCAATTGCAGGAAGTACTACACATACAGCCAGCAAAGCACGAAAAAGCGCCCGCCGTTGCAAGCAATGCAGAGGAGCTCACCACGCCGCCAGAGAACCGCCGCAAACGCCCACGCATCAACGCACGTGAAGGCATCCGCGTGCTGATCATTGATGATTCGCCCAGAATCCTGACCTATCTGGGCAAGGTATTCCGGTCCGCAGGCTACATCCCGCTGCTGGCCGGCAATGCTGAACGCGGTCTCAAGATGGCCCGCTCAGAACACCCGGATCTGGTCATGCTCGATGTGATTCTGCCCGGCATGAGCGGTTTTGCCGCCTTGCGGCATCTGCGGCGGGATCCTGAAGTAGGTCAGGTACCGGTGATTGTGATGAGCAGTAATAAACAAGCCACCGAACAGATCTACGTCAAGCGCATCGGCGCCGATGACTTCATGAAAAAACCCTTCACCCGCTACGACCTGTTCAGCCGCATTGAGCAAATGCTGGATGAAAACCACGTCCCTCGCCGCAACCCGGCTTGAGACTTTGCAGGTTTTCACGCCTTCGTCACGCCGCAGCAGCCAGCGGTTCGGCCAGTTGTGCCAGCTTTTGCGCCACCGCCGCGAGCCGCTGCTCATCCAACGCATCTGAAGCCGCCGGCGTGGCATAGCAGCGGATCAGCATTGCTTCCGGTTCCAGTTCCACCTCTGAAGCAGTGCCGAAGCGGTTCTGCAAGCGGCCCAACTGGCGTTCGCGGCGCGCCGTTGCAAATTGCTCCGGTGAGGGCAGGCCAAGGCTGATCTCAAGGTCAAGTAACTGGTCTTTACGCGTGTTTCGACCGGCAGCGAGTTCCGACTCGGTTGCACGCGTTGCGGCGGCAAAACGTTGGGCAAGCAGCGACTCGCTCGCGCCGGGCAAACGCGCCAGCGCATCCCAGGCCTGTTGCGCCTCGGCCAGCACCGCTTCCAGCCGATCGCCGGAGAGCGCCGCCATTTCGACACGTTGTGCAAGCGCCGCTTTCTGCGCCAACAGGGCAAAACGCGCCCGGTGTTTATCCTGATACACCTGATCCAGCCGTTGCTGTGCTTGCTGCTGCAAATCACGCGCACGTGTTTCCAGACCGTCATCCGCTTCGCGCGCGGACGGACGGCTGGCGCCCCAGGTGGCGCGAAACTCGCTCAGGGCGCGTTTGACCGCCTCAACATCGGCGCCCTCCAAGCTGGCTGCAAATCGATCCAGCAGAACCTGCCGCGCTTGCGTCTGCTCCTGGCGTTGCGCATTTTGTTCGGCGCGCTGCGCATCGAGTCGTTCAAACACCAGGTTGCACCCGGCGCGGAAACGTTGCCACTGCTTCTGATCGTCGTTGCGCTTGAGACGAACCGGCGTTGCCTCCTTGCTCCAGCGTTGCTGCAAGGCCTTGGCCTCGGCCATCGCCTGGCGCAGGTCGGGCTGCTCCTGTAGCGCTTGAGCCGCGGCAATCAATTGTTCGCGGCGTGCAAATTCAGCCGCGCGGGCGGCATCGAGTTGCTGATCAATACCGCCGATCAAGGCATCGAAACGTTTACGCAGCAATCGCTCGTCGCGGAAGTTGACCTGCGGCGCGGCATGCCATTGCTTGATGATTTCTGTCCGGCGCGCCTCGATCGCCTTGAAGTCAGCCTGTGTCCATTCGATGGCAGCCAATTCGACATCCCATTCAGCGCATAACGCCTCGCGCAGCGCACGCGCTTCAGCGTGCCGAATCGCCTGCTCGGCGCGATGCGCGGCTACCGGCACATAAGCTTGTTCCAGCACCGCATCGAAGCTTTCCCACAGTGCTTTCGGCGCCGCGGCGTGTGCGTTCAAGCGCTTCCATGCCTCACGCAGCGTCGAAATGGCGACTGCCAGCGCTTCTACTTCCTGTTCACCGTTCAACAACGCCTGTGCATCTTCAATCAACTTTTCACGCGCTTGCGCGGTTCCCCAGCGCGCCCAGCCACGCAAAGTTTCCAGCTCCGCATGCAAGCGGTGCAGACGCGACTCCAATCCACCATGCAGACCATTGCCGGCCAGTTTGGATTTGATCTGCTTGGCGGCTGCATCGGCATCCACCAGATGCCCCTCTGCGATCGCCTGCTCGAGTTGATCCATCAACTTGGCCACGACTTCCGGATCAAATCGCGGCTGACGCTGCGACGGTTTAGCGGGTTCGCTGATCACCGCTTCGCTGCTCGCCGGATTGATCTCGGCAACAGCAGTTTCAGTAGCGGCCTCATGCGGCGTTTCCTGTGAGGCATCAAGCGCTGACTCGATAGCGCCTGCCACCACCGAACTCGGCTTGAGCACCTGCCAGCGCGTTTCCAACGCGGCACACAACTGCGCATTTTCCGGTTTGGCCATAGCCGACCATACTGCGACCGCATCGGCAATTGACTCATCGCCGGCTTCAAGCTCGCCCAGCCACTGCTCGCACACCAGCATGCGTTCAGACACCCCGGCAAGATTGGCAAGTCGGGCTTCTATCGCGCCCAACGATGTGCCCAAACCCCGCGCGGCGGTTTGATCCGCCAACCAGAACGGCAGCTTGGTATAAGCCTCTCGCAGACTTTCGGCGCGATTCTGCCAATCCGCCAGTACCCCGTTCCACGGCCATTCCGGGCACTTAGCCTCGGTCTGACCACACTCAGCGGCCAATGCGATGGCCAATTTGTGCTGCGCGTGCAGATCGCGCAGCGCCTCGGACTCCTGGTGCAATTGGGCCAACGCCTGTTGCATCAACGCCTGGCAAGCCTGCCCCGCCTCGCCGGCATCGACCAATCCGCCAAGTTCCTTGTTCAGTTCCAGCAGTCGCGTGTTGGGCAACGGCGCCGCCGCCAGCAGGTGACGTAATTCCTCGCCGATGGCCTGCGCGCGCGTGGCGTGCTTCTCCGCCAACTGGCGCTGTTTCAATAGATCTGAGCAGTGGCGGTAAACGCGTTTGTCCTTGTCGCGGCTGTGCTGGGCAACGCGCTCCAGCAACACCGACGATGCGACCCGCTGCGCTGCGGCAAGACGTATCTCGCTGCCGCGAGCGCGCATTGCCACATCGGCCAGGGACGCATCATCCTGCAGCTTTACCAACCAGGCCAGCGCCTGCTGCTTGTCCGCCGTAGCGCAGATAGCGCCGACCCAGACGGCGGTCGGATCGCCAGCCTGTGGCGCGGCAGTCGGCGCCAGTGCGGCAGGTTTCGCGGGTATCGGTTGAGCGGTTGACGCGACTGGCTTGGCAGTGGGTCGCTTGAATAAGTTGCTAAGCCATTTCATTGCTTGAATCCGTGTCATTCGTACAAGGGTGCGCATCGTAGCCGTTCAGGGCATCAATACGAAATACGTTTGCGCTATGCCGGCACAAACCCGTCGTTCAAACTGCGCACCAACTTGTGTACAGCGAAATTGACGGTTGTTAAACATCACCATTTTTGGATAGGCTTGTCCTGTTTGCAGACAAAAACCATCAATCCATTCAAAGGGAGTGAGCCATGAAGATGTTCGACATTCTGAAATCCATTTTTGTCAAAGCGCCTGTGACACCGCAAGTTCCAACCGCTGTGCCGGTTGCTATCGAAAGCACGAATCCGACTGACCGCCGAAAAAATCCGCGCATCGATGCGCGCAAAGGGACACGGGTGCTGATCATCGACGACTCGCCAACTGTGCTGACGTTCCTGCGCAAGATGTTCAGTTCATCCGGCTATGAGCCGATGATCGCTGCCAATGCCGAGCGCGGCCTGGAAATAATGCGTTCCGAAAACCCCGATCTGGTCGTGCTCGACGTCATCATGCCGGGCATGAACGGCTTCGCGGCACTGCGGCATATCCGGCGCGACCCGTTGGTAAAGAATGTGCCGGTGATCATGATGAGCGGCAACGAACAGGCCACCGAGCAGTTTTATGTCATGCGCATCGGCGCCGACGGTTTCATGAAGAAACCGTTCTCACGCTTCGACGTATTCAGCCGCATCGAAAAACTTCTGGACGCCAACCTGGTGCCGCGTCGCCTGGAAGCTTGACCCTGCAAGCTCAGGCCTTGCCGCCCAACGCACTCATCAGGAAGGCTTGCGCGTCAAACCCTTTGCCACGCCGGGCGCGACGGCGGTATGAGCCGTCCGGCTGCATTTCCCAGGCCCTCTGGTTGTCTTTCAGGCAGGCTTTCAGGCCCTCATTGATGACGCGGCGCTTGAGCTTCGGGTCGAGCAACGGGAAACCAGTTTCGATGCGGCGGAAGAAGTTGCGGTCCATCCAGTCGGCGCTGGCCAGCCAGACGTCTTCCTGGCCACCGTTGAGGAAATAGAAGATACGGTGATGTTCTAAAAAACGGCCGATCAGCGAGCGTACACGGATGTTTTCCGACAAGCCGGCGATGCCCGGTTTCAGCGCGCAGACGCCACGCACGATGAGGTCGATCTCGACCCCCGCCTGCGAGGCTTCATACAACGCGGCGATCACGCGCGGTTCGAGCAGCGAGTTCATCTTGGCGATGATGGCGGCTTTTTCGCCCTTCTTCGCTTTCTCGGTTTCGTTGCGTATCGCCTGCAGCATGCGCGGGTGCATCGAGAACGGCGATTGCAGCAGCAGCGTATGTTCATGCGCCTTGCCCAGGCCGGTGAGCTGCATGAACACGTCGTTGACGTCCTGGCACAGGTCGGGCTGGCAGGTCAGGAGGCCGAAGTCGGTGTACATGCGGGCGGTGCGCGGGTGGTAGTTGCCGGTACCCAGATGCGCGTAGCGCTTGAGTTTTCCATTCTCGCGCCGCACCACCAGCGCCAGCTTGGCGTGTGTCTTGTAGCCGACGACGCCGTAAACCACATGCGCGCCGGCCTTTTCCAGCTTTTCCGCCCAGTTGATGTTGGCTTCTTCGTCGAAACGCGCCATCAACTCGACCACGGCGGTGACTTCCTTGCCGCGCTGGGCGGCGACAATCAATTGCCGCATCAATTCGGAATCGGTGCCGGTGCGATACACGGTCTGCCGGATCGCCAGCACGTTGGGGTCTTCCGCCGCCTGGCGAATGAAGTCGATCACCGGCTGGAACGATTGATACGGATGATGCAGCAGGATGTCGCCAGCGCTGATCGCCTGGAACAGGTCGGGCTGTTTCACCAGCGAACTCGGCAAGCCGGGCGAAAACGGCGCGAACTTGAGATCGGGGCGTTCGACCTTGTCCGGCACGCCCATCAGGCGCACCAGATTCACCGGGCCGCGCACCTCGAACAGATCATCCCGGTCGAGGCCGAATTGTTCGAGCAGGAAATCCGTCATTTCCGGGGAGCAGTTATCGGCAACTTCCAGGCGCACCGCGTCGCCGTAATGGCGGTGCGGCAGTTCGCCCTGCAATTGCTCACGCAGATTCTTGTTTTCCTCATCATCGACGAACAGATCAGAGTTGCGGGTCACCCGGAACTGATAACAGCCGCGCGCTTCCATGCCGGGGAACAGCTCACCGACATGCGCGTGCAGGATCGACGACAGAAAAACAAAACCGAATTCGCAGCCGGCGATTTCGGTGGGCAACTGAATCACCCGTGGCAGCGCACGCGGCGCCTGCACCACGGCGCGATCCGAATTGCGGCCGAAGGCATCCTTGCCGGATAGCTCGACGGCGAAGTTCAGGCTTTTATTCAATACGTTGGGGAACGGGTGCGCCGGGTCGAGCCCGATCGGCGTCAACACCGGCATCAGCTCATTGAAGAAAAAATCGCGTATCCACTCGGTTTGCTCCGCGCTCCAGTGCGTGCGACGCAGGAAACGGATGTCCTGCTGCGCCAGCGCCGGCAGCACGTCCTGATTGAACAGGTCGTACTGACGCGCCACCAGTTCATGCGCCACCTTCGCCACCTGCTTGTAGATCTGGCGCGCGGTCAGCCCATCGGAGCCGACATGCAGCGGGTTGAGCTTGATCTGTTCCTTCAAGCCGGCGCCACGAATCTCGAAGAATTCATCCATGTTGCTGGAGAAGATGCACAGGAAACGCAGCCGCTCAAGCAACGGCGTGGTGGGGTCATCCGCCTGCGCAAGCACGCGACGGTTGAATTCCAGAATACCGAGTTCACGGTTGATCAGATGTTCAGGGGCAGGCAGAGAGCTCATGGCGGCGGTGTAACACGGAAAAAGACGCTGAATGCTAACCTTTAAGCGCATCGGCCTTCTATCGCGGGCTGCTCAAAAACCTGGCTGGAACAATGACATGGAAATCGAACTGAAACTCGCCCTGCCGCCCGGCCTTTCGACACGCATCCGGCGGCATCCGCTGCTGCAGGCGATCAAGCCGCTGAAGCGGACACTGCACAGTATTTATTTCGATACCCCGGCATTCGATTTGATGCAGCGCGGCATTGCGCTTCGGCTGCGCCGTGTCGGTTATCACTGGGTGCAGACGATGAAGGCGGAGGCGCGCGCAGTGGGCGCGATGTCGAGCCGGCCGGAATGGGAAATGGCGGTTGCCGGCGGCGCCAGCCCGGATTTCGCGGTGCTGCCACAAGCCGCGCTCGACTTGCTGAGCGGGATCGATCTGGCCCGAATAGCGCCAGTCTTCGTCACCGAATTCCAGCGCACCACCTGGCAGGTTTCACGCGCGGAAGACCAGGCTGAACTGGCTTTGGATATTGGAAACATCAAGTCCGGCGACGCGACACAAGCCATTTCCGAAATCGAGATAGAACTCAAGGCCGGCGCGCCGAACTTTCTGTTCGAAATTGCCGCCCAGTTGCTCGAACAAGCGCCGCTGTATATCGAACCACGCAGCAAGGCGGAGCGCGGCTATGGCCTATGCGGCGCGCAATCCGCCGCGCCGCTGAAAGCCGTGCGGCCGGAATTCAGCCCGCACCAATCCGCCGGCGCGGCCTGGAATGCGGTGATGCAAGCCTCGCTGGCGCAATGCGTAGCGAATGTTCCCGGCTTCCTGGAACACCCGGACGAGATCGAATATCTACACCAACTGCGGATTTCAATGCGCCGCTTGCGCGTCGGCGTCAGCCTGGCGCGCGCCCTCGGCCGCCCGGCGCCGGCCTGGGATATGCCGCTGCGCGAGTCGTTGCGCGGCCTCAATGCAGCTCGCGACTGGGATGTGTTTCTGGCTGAAACCCTGCCCAAAACACGCAAACTCCTGGGGATGCAGTCTGCGGCGGATGGCGAATTGCTGGCCGCGCTGGCAGCCGCCGCGCAGCAGGCGCGCCAGCAAGCGCAAACGTTGTTGCTGGCGCCGACATTCAGCCGCCTGATCCTCGCTATCGGGCGCGATCTGCTGGACGTACCGACCGCGCCGAAGATGCCGGAGGCACGTCAATGGGCCGCAAAAATCCTCGAAAAACGCTGGCTGGCGCTGCGTAAACGCTGCCGCAATTTCGCCAAACTGAGTCCGGAGGAACGCCATATGGCGCGCATTGCGGCAAAAAAAATGCGCTATGCGGCGGATGCTCTTATCCCGTTGTATGGCAAACGCGGCGCACGCTTCATCGACGCGCTGGCGATGTTGCAGAACAGCCTAGGCAGCGCCAATGACGCGCATGTCGGGGCATTGATGATGCATGCGCTGGTGTCCGAAAAACGTAAACCCGATACACGAAAACCCGATGCCGCGCTCGCTTTCGACCTGGGCCGCATCGCCGGCGCGCTGGAAA
>CAZUSF010000026.1:0-17221 GCA_964623355.1 uncultured Thiobacillus sp.
CGCGATTGATGGCGTGACCGGGTCGTGTCATCGGCTGACTTTGGCCGATGGTCGCTCGGTGTTGGTGGATTGCGGCATGTTCCAAGGCGCTGAGACTTCTTCTGAGGTGCGGGGAGCGGTCAGCTTGAAATAACGTTTCCGCTTGAGGGTGTGCAGGCTTTAGTCACTTACGTCCCAAGTCTTCACAGTTTGTGAGCAAATATTCATGTGCCATACTGAAATCAGCGCACACAGCGCATCGGGAAAAACCCCCGTAAACCCAATGGGTTATATGATCGTCCCAGTATTTCTGGGAACAATTGCAGGGACGTAAATCGGTTGAACGTCCTTATTTTCTGCGCAAGACCGAGGGTTTGTTTTGCCTGTTTGGTTCCGGCTCGTCCGGCTTAGGGGACAGACCACGGTTTTCGTCTAACCCTGTCCTTTAGCGACCTTCAAACCCCACCGCCCGCAAGGCCGTGGGGTTTGCTTTTGGGGGACACTAACGGGGTCGTCGCGTCATTTCCGCGTATGCAGGAATCCAGGTCGTAGGTCAAATCGGGTTGTACAACCGCCTGATTTGATGGATGAAGCTGGATTCCCGCATGCGCGAGAATGACGGCTGACAGCCAGAACAAATTAACCGGGGCGGGTGAATATCGTGCTATACAGTAGTGAACTGTAATACAGGAGAATACTTATGCCGGCCACCCCTGTCGCCATTCGTCTTGGTGAACCCCTCAAGGAACGTGTTCGCGCTCTTGCCGGCCATAAAAACAGGCCCATGCACTGGCTCATGCGCGAAGCCATCGAGCAATATGTCACCCGTGAAGAGCAGCGCGAATCATTTCGTCAGGATACGTTGGACGCCTGGCGTGCCTATCAAGAAACCGGCCTGCATGTCACCGGTGATGAAGTGGTGGCTTGGCTGAACTCCTGGGGTGAGGAAAACGAACTGCCGTCTCCCATGCCTCACACCTGATGCGCGTCCAATTTGCACCAACCGCCCTGCTCGATTTGGCGCGCTTGCGCGACTTCCTGCGCCCAAAGAATCCTGCTGCGTCGAAGCGCGCGGCGGTCGCCATCATCAATGCTGTAAAGATATTGGAACTTCATCCGCAAATTGGCCGTCCCGCCGAAGGGATGGACGATCTTGCCTTCCGCGAATTACTGATCGATTTCGGCGATAGCGGTTATGTGGCGCGCTATCGGTTGGCCGAAGACAGCGTGACTGTTCTGGCCGTGCGTCACCAAAAGGAAGCCGGGTTTTAAAGACAACGCAGCATTAGGGAACAGACCACAGTGGGTCAATGGGGTCAGACACGAATGGCACTTACTTTAGCCAAAGACCACCGTCATTCCCGCGAATGCGGGAATCCAGGCGGGGTAAAAACCACTGGATTCCCGCATTCGCGGGAATGACGAGTGCGTTTGTTTCAGTCGTTTTCGCTTGAGTAAGTGCCATTCGGGTCAGCGTGTAGGATGGGTTGAGCGATAGTGAAACCCATCATCCTTGAAACAGCAGTCATCCCATTGCAATTGCCGTGGTTGCCGGCGCGACCCTTGTGATTCAACGATAAATCTCGCGTCGGTTACCGATTCGGATAATGTCGATTCGTATTTGTGTATCTCTGATCTGGCAAATGAGGCGCCAGTCACCTACGCGATATTTCCAGAATTCACCCAACTCGCTGCCCCTAAGGGCTTGTCCGATACTTCTGGGGTCATCAATCAGGGCAAGACGTTCACGCAGAAAACCAATCAATCGTCGGGCGATGGGTTTATCGAGCTTGGCAAGTTGTTTTTCGGCGCTTTCGGAAATGTCAATCTGCCAGACCAAGTCTCTTCTCCACGTCCTCTAGCGGGCTGGTTCGTTCGTCACCCGAGTCTAGGCGACGCACAACCTGTTCTGCTAAATAGAGGTCTTCCATGTCGTCCAGATATTCCAGAATCGCTTCGCGGGCATAAAAAGTCTTGCTGCGTCCTGTGCGCTTTGCCAGATTTTCAAGCCTGGCTTCGATGTTTTCCGGTAAACGAATGGCTAACATGGTTTATATCCCCTCTCGCGGTTTGCTAGACAAGTATAGCTTGAGCACTGATCTTCTCAATTAACTCGGTGGCGAGTGTTGCCGGCGTCCAACTCCCGCAAATTATTGGTGTCACTTTCATCACCGTGGATAACTCAGGATTCCCCTTGGCCGAAAGGGGCTTGATACAGCCCTTCACGCGACAGGCCCGTATCGCGGGCAAGTTGGCTCATGCCGCGCGCGGGCAATGTCACCCATCCTGCCGAGCTAAACGAAGTACGAAAACCTCATGTATCCAATCAGGTTGTCGGTAGTAACATGTCAATACCTTTGATCCAGGAGTACTGCCATGCCCAATCTATCGGTCAAACTTGATGAAGCTACTCGCCAACGCTTGCAGGCACTGGCAGCAAGCAAGGGAGAGTCGCCGCACGCGCTGATGTTGAAGGCTATTACTGCCGAGTTGGATCGGGCAGAGGAACAAGGCGCGTTTGTGGCG
Organism: uncultured Thiobacillus sp.; assembly: GCA_964623355.1. Lineage (GTDB taxonomy): Bacteria > Pseudomonadota > Gammaproteobacteria > Burkholderiales > Thiobacillaceae > PFJX01. The sequence continues at coordinate 2,506 of CAZUSF010000026.1, forward strand.
CGCGCGCTGCAGGCAAGAGAACGGGTTTTGGCCGGAGGGCAGGTGTTTGATGGCCCGACCTTTTCTGCTTACCTGCGCGCACGTGCACGCGGCCAAAAGCAGCCGCGCCCTGCGGCACAAAACATGGCTGAACAAGTCGATCCCAGCGCATGACACAGTGGCTGCTTACGCCGGAAGCCGCTGATGACCTTGAGCGTCTATCCGATTTCTTGCAAGAGCGCTCGATAGAAACTGCCGTAGAAACCATCGAATTGGTTCTTGATGCGCTTGAGATTCTGGCGCGTCATCCGCGCATCGGCCGTCCCCTCCAACAAGGTTTGCGAGAGTTGGTGATTTCACGCGGACAATCTGGGTATTTGGCGCTTTACAGTTACGATGAGCAGGCCGATGTCGCCTTGGTGCTGGCAATTCGGCATCAGCGTGAACAGGACTACCATTGATCGAAATCGTCTGCGGGCGCACGAAATGGGATCAGACTGGAATGACGAGTGCATTTGTTTCAGTTGTCTTGCGCTTAAGTAAGTGCCATTCGGGTTAGACACGATATTGCATCTGGCATAAACGGCGTTGTCGCAGGAAGTGACGGATCAGGATATTGCGGGGCATTTATTTCAAATAAGATATATCATGCGCAATATGAACGGCACGGACATCATAAAAAAACTGAAAGCGGCTGGCTGGGTGCTTGATCGCATCAATGGTAGCCACCACGTCATGGTCAAAGAGGGTTGCGCCGTGCCGGTGCCGGTACATGGCAAGCGTGATCTGGGCGAAGGTTTGATAGCCGCCTTGCAACGACAGACCAGCGTGAAATTGAAATAGGACAAGTAAGACATGGATATTCGTTACCCCGCCACGATCGAGCAGCAGGACACAGGCTTTTTTGTTCAGTTTGTTGATTTGCCTGACACGTTTACCGAGGGTTTGACACGCGAAGAGGCGCTATTCAACGCGGCGGAGGTTTTGTCGGCCATGCTGGATTGGCATCTTGACCAGGGGCATGCCCTCCCCGTGCCCAGCCCTGACTTGTCGGACGCGTATTACATTGCCCCCGATGCCAAGACCCAAGCCGCGCTGTTGGTTCGGCAAGCGAGAGGAAGCCGGCCTCTAAGTGAGGTGGCACGGGCCATGCAGACTTCATGGCCCGCGGCGCAGCGGCTGGAAGATCCACGCCACTCACCCAGCCTCAAGCAGCTCGAACGCGCCGCCGCCGCACTGGGCAAGCGGCTTGTGCTGAACTTCGAGTAAGCCGGCGTGAGACATTAGTGCGGAACAAAATTAAAGGACAAAAGGGGTCGAAGGACATAAGGGGTCGGACACGAATGGCATTTACTTAAGCGCAAAACGACTGAAACAAATGCACGCGTCATTCCCGCGAATGCGGGAATCCAGGTTTTTTTACCCCGCTTGGATTCCCGCATTCGCGGGAATGACGGTGTTCTTTGGCTTATGTAAGTGCCATTCGTGTCTGTCCCCATTCAGTGCCATTTAGTAGTGGTGATCAAGATCGCTTCACGATCTTCGCGTGACACTGTTCTCGTGTGCTTCTTAAGGGGAAATTGGATGCGAAACGTTACAGTATCGATCGATGATGCGGTAGCCGATTGGTCGAGGGTTTGGGCCGCTACGCATCAGACTAGCGTTTCACGCATGTTGGGTGAATTGCTGGCGGAGAAGATGGCTGAGGAGGAAAGCTATACGGCTGCGATGGAAGAGTATTTGGCCGTTCAACCCGTGGTCTTGACCGGCCAAACCCCAGCGTCATCAACTTACAGTCCCTATCCCAGTCGCGATGCGTCCCATGAACGATAGGGTCTTCATCGACACCAACATCTTGCTTTATGCCCGGGATGGCGGTCAGCCGGCAAAGCAGTTGATCGCGCATGCGTGGATGGCTGCGCTTTGGCGCTCTTTACAGGGACGTTTGAGTTTTCAGGTGCTGCAAGAGTTCTATGTCAATACAAGCCAGAAATTGAAACCCGGTTTACCGATTTTGTTGGCACGCCAGGACGTTCGTAGTTTGCTGGCATGGCGACCTGTGAAGAATGATGCAGCGCTGATCGAGTCAGTCTGGATGCTGGCTGATCGTTATGGTTTTTCGTGGTGGGACGCGCAGATTGTTGCTGCCGCGCGCCGGGCCGATTGCCTCAGATGCGCCGCAGCCGGATCGAATTTGAACCTAATTCCGGCGGTTGGCCGCGCGTTGTAGGAGCGTCCGCCTGCGGCGCGAGCGTTGAGGGATCGGCCCGCAAGCGGCGCCTCCTACAGTCTTGCCGCCACACCTGTTGGGTGAATGGAGAAATCGGCCACTCGCCTGTATCCACCCGGCTTCCCGGAGATGAATCTACTGAGGTTTTGGGGCGGAACAATAATCAACGGGCGATTTTCAGCCGCGACATGTAGTCACTTACTGCTTCCACATCCGCGTCGCTGTAGTTCTTCAGCACTTTGACCATTTCCAGGCTGGCGTTGCGGCGGCCGTGGTCGCGGCTTTCGCGGGTTTCGCGTTTGAGGTAGCTGAAGTGCTGGCCGGCGACCATGGGGTAGAACTTTTTCGCGTCGCCTTCGCCGGCTTTGCCGTGGCAGCTGGCGCAGTCTTTCAGGTAGAGGGCTTGGCCGCGTGGCAGGTTGTAGCCGTTGCCTTTGCCGTTTGTTGTCGGGGTGGGGAGTTTGTTGAGATAGGCGGCGATGTCGGCAATTTCTTCGGCGCTGACGATCCATTCACCGGAGAACGGGTACATGCGCGGGTTGTCGCGGCGGCCGGCGCGGATGTCCATCATCTGTTTGATGATGACGCTGGCATGCTGACCGGCCAGTTGTGGATATTCGGCGTCGGCGAGGCCGGAACCGTCGGGCTTGTGACAGCCTTTGCAGACCTTGTAGGCGGTTTCACCTTTGCCGGCGTCGGCGGTATGGGCGAGGGCGCGGTTCATGTCCTGGTCGGGTGAATTCCAGGCATAGCCGTAGGTTTCGATGCCGGCGGCGTGCGGTTGCTTGAATTCGGCGTGCGCGGCCTGGCTGGTGACAATGATGCCGGCCATCAGGGCCAGGACGGAAGAGAGCAGGGTGCGGTTCATGTTTCGGGTTCCTCGGGCTGGTTTGTCCATGCTAAGGCATGCTGGCCATGTATTCGGCGACGGCGCGGGTTTCTTCTTCGCTCATCCGCTCCGCAATCGCTTTCATGACGCGGGCGCCGTTGGTGCGTTTGCCGGTGGCGTAGAGGCGGAACTGGTCGAGTGCGTATTCGCTGTGCTGGCCTGCTACGCGCGGGAATTTGCCGGCGCCGCTGCCGTTCTCTTCATGGCAACTATCGCAGGAGGGCACGTCGGTTTTGCTGTTACCTTGGAGGTAGAGCGTTTTGCCAATGCCAAGCAAACCTGGGTTGCTGACGATGCCAGGCGTGGGTTTTTGCTTGGCGTAATAGGCGGCAAGATGCGGTAAATCTTCGAGCGTCAGACTTTCCATGAATGGGGCCATGATTTCGCTGACGCGTTTGCCGGATTTGTAGTCGGTCAGTTCGCGCAACAGATAAACCTTTTGCTGGCCGGCAAGTTTGGGGAAGGTGGGAACCAGGCTGTTGCCATCGACGCCGTGGCAGCCTGCACACACTTCATTGGCAATGGTGATGGCCTTGGTTGCGGCATCATCGGCGTGGGCGATGCCTGCAAACGTGATGCTGAATGCCATGCAGGTGATGGTGGTCAGGTATTTGGGGGCGAGCGGGCGCATTGAATCTCCTTCGAAAACTTATCTGGTAAGGATACCTTCTGAGATCAAGATGGTTTTGATTCGACGTGCGTATCCTTGACTTAGGGCAAGTATTTCTTCTTTAACATGGTGTCCGCCCGCCTCGGGCACAATGGCGGCAGGTTGATTGAGGGGAATGACATGGAATTGATGTGGTGGCATTGGGTCGCGTTGGGGCTGGGTTTGATCGCTCTTGAAATGTTTGTTTCGACATTTTTTATCATGTGGATAGGCCTGGGCGCGTTGATCACCGGCTTGCTCAGCGTCATGTTGCCGCTCTCGTTCACAGCTCAGATCTTGATCTGGACAGTGGCATCGGCGGTGATGGTGGTGGTCTGGATGAAGTATTTCAAATCGCCGGATCGCACCCATGCGGGTCAGGCGAAAGAAGGGGTTTTGGGTATTACCGGGCTGATGACTCGGCCGGTGACTGAAACCGGTGAGGGGGAAATTCTGTTTCAACGCCCGGTATTGGGTGCGGATCGTTGGCCGGTGGTGGCCGATGCGCCCATCGCGGCCGGCGAACGCGCGCGCATCGTCGATGTGCTTGGGCAAACACTTAAAGTCACGCAACTCTAGGAGAGCAACATGGGCGGTGAAATTGTTTCCGTATTTCTGATTCTTTTTCTGTTTGTCACCCTCTGGAAGGGGGTGCGTATCGTGCCGCAGGGCGAGGAATGGGTGGTCGAGCGGTTGGGCAAGTATTCCAAGACGCTGCTGCCCGGCCTGCATATTCTGGTGCCGTACATCGATAACGTGGCCTACAAGGTGGTGACCAAGGACATGATTCTGGATATTCCGCAGCAGGAGGTGATTACCCGCGATAACGCGGTGCTGATTACCAATGCCATCGCTTTCGTCAAGGTGACCGATACGCAGAGCGCGGTGTATGGCGTGACCAATTTCCAGATGGCGGTGATGAATCTGGTGCAGACCTCGTTGCGATCAATTCTTGGCGATATGGATCTGGATCAGGCGCTTTCCAGTCGTGATCAGATCAAGGCGCGGTTGAAGACTTCCATCGCCGACGATGTGGCTGATTGGGGTCTGACGCTGAAATCGGTCGAGATTCAGGATATTTCACCTTCCGGCACGATGCAGAAATCGATGGAGTTGCAAGCTGCCGCCGAGCGGGAACGGAAGGCAACGGTCACTCGTGCCGAAGGCGACAAGCAGGCTGCCATTCTGGAAGCGGAAGCGCGGCTGGAGTCGGCCAAGCGAGACGCCGAAGTGCAGATCCGTCTGGCTACGGCCAGTGCCGAGGCAATTCGTCTGGTGACGGATGCGATTCCCGACAAGGAATTGCCCGCGCTCTACCTGCTGGGGGAAAAATACATTGCATCGATCAAGGAGCTGGGTGCGTCGAATGGGGCGAAGGTGGTGGTGTTGCCAGCGGATATCATGAAAGCGGTGGGTGGCTTGCTTGGCGGCAACCGTTGAGTTATTTTTTAACCTGTTATTCCGCCCGTCGTTACCCGGAGTCGGGTATTCCGGAACGGAATGGGGTTTGAGCAGAGTTTCCTGAAAAATTCACCGTTGCTTTCGCCTTGAATAGACTTCTGGTAGAAGTTAAAGTGAAGTCTAAAGATTTCAATTTAATTGCCGATATTTGTTACATTGATGGCATGGAAACAGGGCCGCAGCAAGGGTGACAAAGTGAAAAAATTCCTCGTATTTCTGACGTTGTTTGCATTTCTTTCGGGACCGATTCTGCACGTCCCGGAAACGCAGGCGGCGAGTGAGTCCAAGTCGCAATCGGGCAAGTCAAAAAGCGTTAGTGACAAAAAGGCCAAGGCCAAGGCGAAGGCCAAGGCAAAGAACAAGTCAAAAGCAAAGCTCAAGGCAAAGTCGAAATCCAAAAAAGTAAGTGCGAAATCGGACAAGAAGCGCACCAAAGCGAAGCAATATGTTCAGGCGCCGCCGCCGCCTTTGCGGGCACTGAGCATGATGACGCCAGAGACCTTGCTGGAACAGGAACTCGATCTGCGCTCTTCCGCCGCCTTGGTTGTCGATCAAAAAAGCGGCGCCGCGTTGTACGCCAAGAATATCGATGTCCCCACTGCTATCGCGTCCATCACCAAGTTGATGACCGCCATGGTGGCCCTCGATGCCGGTTTGCCTATGCATGAGGAAATCGTGGTCAACAAAGAGGATGTGGATCGCCTTAAAGGCACCGGTTCACGTTTGGCGTTGGGGTCTAAGTTGACTCGTGAGGAACTGCTGCATCTGGCGTTGATTGCATCGGAGAACCGGGCCGCTTCGGCTTTGAGCCGTATTTTTCCGGGCGGACGGCCTGCATTTATTGCCGCGATGAACCGCAAGGCGAAGGAAATCGGCATGCATGACAGCTATTTCGTCGACTCTACCGGCCTCAATAGCGGTAACCGCGCGACGGCTACCGATCTGGTGAAAATGGTGAATGCGGCTTACCGCTATCCCATGATTCGTGAAATTTCAGCCACTGGCAGCTACGATGTGTCGTTGCCTGGAACCCAGGTGGTGAAGGTCCGCAAGAACGGCAAGCTGCGCAAGGAATATCGGCCGGTGCAACGCCATGTGGCGTTCAACAACACGAACAGCCTGACTCGCAGTGAAGATTGGGATATTGGCGTCTCTAAAACCGGCTATATCAATGAAGCTGGCCATTGTCTGGTGATGCAAACCAAGATTGCGGATCAGCGGGTGATCATTGTGTTGCTCGATTCAATTGGCAAATGGGGACGCATTGGCGATGCGCAACGAATTCGCAAGTGGCTGGAACACGATAGCCCGATGGCGGTTCGCAAGAGTCTGGACAGAACAACCTGACCGGATATCGCTGACCTGACATGTCAAGGTCAGTTTAAAAAAAGCGGCTGCGGCCGCTTTTTTGTTGCCTATGCGTTTCATCAAGTTCGTCGGTAAACGAGTCTGGGCAAGTGTCCAGAAGGCAATTTAGGACATCCTGATATTCAAAATAATTGATACCCATCAAGGAAGTGAGGGATGGCTAATTCCTACTATCTGTCGCCTGATGCCAATCGTGGGTTGTCCATGGTTGCGGGAACCGTTGGAGGAGTTTATGCGAAACAAAATGTTGATGGCCCTGGTGACGATTGGGCTTGCCGCTTCATCCGTACATGCAGGCACGCCCACTGAGGATCTGGCCAGCACATGTAACGCTTGTCATGGCCTGAACGGTGTCTCGGTTGGCCCAACGATGCCCAGCATCGGCGGTCTGCCGGAAATCTATTTGAAGAACGTCATGCTGCAGTGGAAGAACGGCGAGCGTTACTCCGCCACCATGGGCCGCCACTTCAAGGGTTACAGCGACGCAGAAATCTCGGCTCTTGCCACGCACTTCTCCAAGATGCCCTGGGTTCCGGTTGTGCAGAAGATCGATGCGAAAACGCTGGCGCAAGGCAAGGATGCCAGCGAGCGTTGCGAGACCTGCCACGGCGCTACCGGCAGCGAGCCGGATGACAACGAAACACCGAAGATCAATGGTCAGTGGGCGAAGTACATGCATCTGGAAATGCTCAAGTACCGCACCGACGCGGTAAAGATGCCGCACCGCAAGATGCGCGGCAATACCAAGAAGCTGGATGAAGCCGATGTCGAGGCTGTCGCCAAGTTCTATGCAGCCCAGCCCAAATAAGGAGACCAGAATGAGCTTCAATCGACGTGATTTCATCAAGACCGTAGGCGCTTCTTCGGTCATCGTTCCACTCGCCGCTTGCGCGGCCCCTTCTGGTGGCCGCAGCGCCGGTGGCAAGGCCCGTATTGTGGTGATCGGCGGCGGCTTCGGCGGTGCAACTGCGGCCAAGTATTTCAAAGTCGTGGATCCCAGTCTGGATGTGACGCTGGTCGAGCGGCAACAGACCTATACCTCATGCCCTTTGTCAAACGAAGTGCTTTCCGGTCACGGCAAGATCGAAGATTTGCAATCCGGCTATGACGGTCTCAAGAAGCGTGGCGTCAACGTCATTTTTGACGATGCCGTCTCCATCGATCCGGCCAAGAAAACCGTCAAGCTCAAGGGTGGCAAGACCTTGAACTACGATTACATGGTGCTTTCGCCCGGCATCGATTTCAATTTCTCCGGTGTCGAGGGCTATACCGAGGCGCTGGCCAACACCACGCATCCGCACGCCTGGAAGGCTGGTCCCCAGACCCTGGTGCTGAAGAAGCAACTGGAAGGCATGAAGGATGGCCAGACCTTCCTGATCTCCGTGCCGCCGGGCCCGTTCCGTTGTCCGCCCGGCCCCTACGAGCGCGCCTCGCAGGTTGCCAGCTACTTCAAGAGCCACGGCATGATGAAGTCCAAAGTGCTGATCGCGGATGCCAACGATTCCTTCTCCAAGAAGGGTTTGTTCGAGCAAGCCTGGAAGCGCCACTATCCCGGCATGATCGAGTGGGTCGCCGGCGCTGCGGGCGGCAAGGTGGTCAAGTTCGACGCCAAGTCGAATACCGCATCCAGCGATTTCAACGACTTCAAGGGTGATGTGGTCAACATCATTCCGCCGCATCACGCCGGCAATATCGCCAAGAGCACCGGGCTGACCAACGACAAGGGCTGGTGCACGGTGGATATGCTGACCATGGAGTCAACGGTGCACAAAGACATCTATGTGGTGGGTGACTCCACTGTGCATGGCGAACTGCCCGTTTATGGCGCCCCCAAATCTGCTCACATGGCTGCGACACAGGCGAAAGTCGCTGTTGGCGCCATCGTTGCCAAGCTCAACGGGGTTGCCGCGCCAGAACCGTTCTTCGTCAACACCTGCTACAGCGTTGCCGAAAAAGACTGGGGCTTCTCCGTGGTGCATATCTATCGCAAGAAGGATGGCAAGCTGGTTTACATCACCGATGCCGGCGGCATCAGCCCGGTAAACATGGATGACGATGTGCAATTGATGCTGCAGCGCAAGCTTGAGTCCGAGTACGTGCACGGCTGGTTCAAGAACATCATGGCGGACGCGTTCGCCTAATTATTGTGATCAACCCCAGCAAGCTGACTTTGAACCGAGGAGGCCTATGGCATACGCAAGATACACAACCGACGTTTAACCCAAACGGTGGACAGTGCGTGGAAGTTTTAACGCATTTGTCTGCCAATCAAGCCTGAACTTTTAGGAGACTGACCATGAAATTTGCACAAGTAGCAAGCCGGATCGCGATGGGGTTGGCCACAGCCCTGTTCGCTTTCGGCGTGCAGGCGGCCGTGGATATTCCCGGCCCGAAAATGCCGCCGGCGCCAGCCGAGAAAGCGCCGCCGTTCAAGCCGGTGGATGGCAAGAAGTGTTATTCCTGCCATGAAGACATTGAAGACTTCCATACCGGCGGCCGTCATGCCACGGTGAACTGCGTTCATTGTCACGACAATGCCGCCGAGCACCAGAAACTGGCCAAGGGCAAGGATTGGGGCGTGCGTCCGAACACCATCAAGGACCATCGCGCCTGCGCCACCTGCCACTCGGAGCAGTACAACTCCTTTGTGCAGATCAACTACGACTCCAAGGCTCGGCACGAGAAGGCCGATCCGAAGAGTGTCTCGCCCATGTTCGACAAGTTGGTCGACGGCTTTGGTTTCACCAAGGAGCACGCCGAGCCCCGCTCGCATGCCTTCATGATGGTGGACCAGTGGGTGGTGGACCGTTCCTTCGGCGGCCGCATGCAGTGGAAGGACTGGACTTACCAGAGCAAGGCCGAACTGGCCGCTAACGGCGCCTGGAACGTGGTGCGTGATCTCGAACCCAGCACTTCCGATCAGAAGCGCTTCATGAACCAGACCGTTACCGCGGTGAACCCGGTGTGCATGAACTGCAAGACGCAGGATCACATCCTGGACTGGAAGTACATGGGCGATCCGGATCCCAAGGCCAAGTGGGCTCGCACCTCCTCGACTGTGGAGTTTGCGCGCGCCATGCAGCATCCGCTGAACTGCTTCATGTGCCACGACCCGCACTCCGCCGGTCCGCGCGTGGTGCGTGATGCGCTGATCAACGCCGTGGTGGACCGCAAGCTCGGCACCTATCCGTACGATCCGGTGAAGAGCCAGAAGACCACGATGACCAAAGTCAACTTCCAGCGTGACGGCAAGGATTTCCGTGCCATCGGTATCCTGAACAAGTCCGACTCCGTGTTGATGTGCGCCCAGTGCCACGTCGAATACACCTGCGGCACCGGCTGGGACTGCTCCGACCCGAACAACCACAAGCCCGTGGGCATGGATGACCGCCGTACCAACGTCTTCCAGTGGGCGAACGTGTTCGACTACAAGAGCGTGTCTGCTGGTCAGTACAAGTTCAAGGACTACAAGCACGGCCAGACCGGCGCCTTCCTGCCCAAGATCCAGCACCCGGAGACGGAAGTGTTCTGGGGCTCGAAGCACGAGCGCGCAGGCGTGGAGTGCAAGGACTGCCACATGCCCAAGGAGAAGGGCGCCAACGGCAAGGTCTGGACCTCGCACGCGCAGAAATCGCCGCGCACCCGCGTCAAGGAAACCTGTCTGAGCTGCCACAAGGAATGGAGCGAGAAGGAAGCGATCTACCAGATCGACTCCATCCAGGCCTATACCCGTGGCAAGGTCATGAAGGCCGAGTACCATCTGTCGGACTTAATCGACTGGATCAACCGCGCTCAGTGGAGCGGCAAGGTGTCCGAGGAGATCCTGGCCAAGACCTACGACCTGCAGTATGACGCCACCCTTTACTGGGAATGGTGGACCGCCGAGAACTCGGTGGGCTTCCACAACCCGCAGGATGCGCGTGAGTCGCTGACTCGCTCGGTCGATGCTTCGCTGGAAGGCATCAACATGATCAAGAAGGCGATGGGCGTCGACATGATCGCCGCAAAGGTCGGTCGTGAGAAAGCGGATCCGCCTGCGAAGCCCATCGGCCCGAATACGCTGCCGCCCGGACCTAACCAGAAGCCCAGCGCCGGAACCCGCGCGGTGGACGCTTTGGGTGAGAACACCTGGAAGCCGTTCCTCCCGGTGAAGAAGTAAGTGGTCGCGTCGGGCGTCGTTAGATGCCCGGCCGGATAAGAGGGGAGCGGAGCGATCCGCTCCCTTTTTTTTGGGGTCGCTAATCGAATTATTGGAGTTTCATGCCATACAACAGACAGCCGTTTTTCACGCAATCAATTCGGTTGGTTAGTTCGGTCTCTGGCAGCTAAAATCTAACCACACATGTTCTGGAGTTCATCATGAGTCATCTATTCAGTAAAACAGCATTGCCCATTACGCTGGTTGTCGTGATGATCGTATGGGCATGGGTCAGCTTTCTCTCGGTGGCGGTCAGTTCGCTGTTTTGATCCGCTGTTCCGAAGTGTCTCCCAATGAAAAAGGCTCCGCATTGCGGAGCCTTTTTCATTGGGAGATGTCGTTAATTCAAGGCAAATCAAGCAGCCAGTTTGGCTTTCAATTTTTGCAGTGCTTTCGCTTCAATCTGCCGCACCCTTTCAGCTGAAATACTATAAACCGCAGCCAGGTCATGCAAAGTGGCCGGATTCTCTTCGTTCAGCCAACGTGCTTCGATGATGTGGCGGCTGCGATCATCCAGGCTGCTCAGTGCATTGCCAAGTCCCTCGGTGGCCAGCTTCTCACGCTCTGCAATTTCCATGTGCTGGGTCGGCTCAGCATTCGGCGCGGCAAGATAAGCGATCGGAGCGAAGGCGTCGTCATCGTCATCCGTACTTGCATCGAGCGCCATATCCTGGCCGTACATCCGCGTTTCCATTTCCCGCACGTCTGACTGCTGGACATTGAGCGAGGTAGCCATGGCTGAGACTTCATCGGCGGAAAGCGAATTGCTGCCGGTCTTCATGCTGCGCAAGTTGAAAAACAGCTTACGTTGCGCCTTGGTCGTCGCCACTTTTACCAGGCGCCAGTTTTTCAGGACGAACTCGTGAATTTCGGCTTTGATCCAGTGCACCGCAAAGGAAACCAGGCGTACACCGCGATCCGGGTCGTAGCGCTTCACCGCTTTCATCAGGCCGATGTTGCCTTCCTGAATCAGATCGGCATGCGGCAAACCGTAACCTAGATAGCCGCGCGCAATGGCGACCACTAGACGCAAGTGCGACAAGATCAGTTGGCGTGCCGCCTCGAGATCCTCTTCGTCACGAAATCGAACGGCCAGCTCATGCTCCTGTTCCGCACTCAGGAGCGGAAAGCGGTTAACTGCCTGGATATAGTTTTCCAGGCTTCCCAGTACATTGGGAACGGGAAAATTCAGGGTTGCAGCAGTCATGGGTAAACCTCCTTGAAGACTTCAATCAAATATTAGCACTCGCTCAAGGAGAGTGCTAACCACAGGAAGTTCCCATCGATAATCAATTTTGAGTTCGTATAGCAGCGTTTGATTGCCTGCTTGAAACATGCTGCTGCAGGAAACCGGCCAGCGCTTCGACCCAATCCTTCCGCATGAAGATGAAACCATCGTTGTGGCCGCCTGCCAGCGGCAGAAAGACCTTGGGCTGTGCCGCCGTCTCAAACAGCCTTTGCCCATGCCGGAACGGCACGATCTCGTCGTCCGGACTGTGCGCGACCAGCACCGGGCAATCCGCCTGCGCCAGCGCCGCGCGTGTGTCGTAGCGCAGGCGCGCCAGCCATCGCGCCGGTAGCCAGGGGTAGAGGTCGGCGGCGAGATCCGGCACCGAGGTGAATGCCGACGCCAGCACCAGCGCGCCCGGCCGCTGCCGTGCCGCCTGATGTGTAGCCAAATGCGCCGCCAGCGCGCCGCCCAGAGATTCGCCGAACAGGACGATGTTTTCAGGTGCAACGCCACGCGCGCCAGTCAGATACGCCCAGGCGGTCTCGGCGTCCAGATACAGCCCTGCCTCCGAGGGGTTGCCGCTGCTGCGCCCGTAGCCGCGGTAGTCAAAGATCAGCACGGCGTAGCCGAGGCGATGGAACATGGCGATGCTGTCCATGCGGTGCGAGAGGTTGCCGGCGTTGCCGTGCAGGAAGAGCACGACGCCATGCGCTTGCGGCGCCGGCACAAACCAGGCGTCCAGCCGCTCGCCATCGGCGGTGTCCAGGGTCAATGCTTCGTAGTCCATGCCGTGCTCGCGCGGTGTGCTGTGTATCTCGCGGCCGAGCTGCGGGTAATAGGCCAGCCGGTCCTGGAACAGGAACAGCAGTGCGGCAAAGCCTACATAGGCTATGCCCAGGGTGGTCAGCAGACTGGTCAGCATTGCGCGCATCCTTTTTTATGCGGCCAGTTGCAGGCCCGTCATCCGCGTCCGGCGCGCAGCGCGGCGCGGTGGCCGCGCGCCGCGTTGACGCCGGCCAGCAGCGCCAGACCGACGATGAAATAGGCGCTGGTCAGCAGCAGGGCGTGACGGTGGTCGCCGCCGGACAACCAGGTCACCAGGCCATAGCTGAGCGGCCCGACGATGGCCGAGAGTTTCACCGCCAGACCCCAGAAGCCATAGAACTCCGCCAGCCGCGCCGGTGGCGCCAGCAATCCGACCAGGGCGCGCCCGGCGGATTGCGCACCGCCCAGGCACAAGCCCAGAAGCTGTGCAGCCAGCCAGAACAGCAGCGGCTGTTCTGGCGACGCCGCCCAGGCCAGCGCCAGGGCCACGAGCCAGCCGACCAGGATCAGCGCGATGGCGCGCACATGGCCGATACGGTCCTGTATGTGGCCCAACAGCAAGGCGCCGATGGCCGCCGTGATGTTCACCACCAGCACCAGCAGCAGCGCCTGCCGGGTGGTAAAGCCCATCGCCTGGGTGGCATAGACGGCGGCCAGGGTGATGACGGTCTGGATGCCGGCCTGATAGAACAGGCTGCATATTAAAAAGCGGCGCAGGTCGGGAAAATGCCGCCAGACCTGCCACGGACGGGTTGGCGTGGCGCCAGCCTGGGGCGCGGCGCGTTCCTTGAGCAGCAGAAAGGTCGGCAAACAGGCCAGAGCAAACACGGCGGCGGTGATCAGCATGGTCGTCGGCACGTACTGCGCCGCGCTCTGGCCCTGCGCTTCGGCCCAGGTGACGTACAACAAGCACAGGCCCAGCGTGGTCAGCCCGCCCAGATAGCCCAGGCCCCAGCCCCAGCCGGATACCCGACCCAGGGCGCGGGTGCGGGCGATTTCCGGCAGAAAAGAGGCGATCAGATTCTCGCCGCTGCCGAAAAAGAAATTCGCGGCGATCACGCAGGCAACGGTCCACCATAATGTTTCCGGTTGGGCGAAATACAGCAGGCTGGTGAACAGCACGCAGCCCGCCGTACTCAGCATCAACAGCCGCTTCTTCGCCGCGTGCCGGTCGGCGAAGGCGCCGATGAGCGGCGCGGTCAGCACGATCAGCGCATAGGACACCGCCAGCGCGGCGGTCCAGGCGAAGGTGGCCCAGGGTGCGCCGGCCGCCACCACGGAGACAAAATAGACGTTGAACAGCGCGGTAATGATCACCGTGGTAAAGCCGGAGTTGGCGAAGTCGAACATCGCCCAGCCCCACAGTTCGCGCGGGCGCACGCCGGGGCGCAGGGTCTCGTTCACAACGTCCGCCGCAGTCGCAGGTGCCGCGCGACGCCATACGCCGCCAGCGCGGCGACTGCATGCTTGAGGGTGTGGCCGCTGACCACGCCGCCGCTGGCCGAGAACACCGCGCGGTCGCCGTAGTCCAGCAGCAGCGCCAGCGCGTACAGACCAATGACCGCCAGGATGTCGCCAGTGCGGCTGTAGCGCGGCGGCGTGCGCCACAGCAGCAGCGGAATCAGCAGCATGGGGGCGGCCTGCATCAACAGATACGGGCGCAGGTCGCCCCGTCCCTGGGTTTCGCTCCAGAGCCACCAGGCCACGCTGGCCAGCCCGGCGGTGACCAGCAGCGGCAGCAGGCGCCGGGCGAGCGTCAGGTCCATGCGCTCGCCCAGGATCGCCGCAAACCAGGCCATGAAGGCCAGCGCCATCGCGCCCCGGTCCCAGCCCAGCCGGGCGTGATCCGGCGCCAGGTGGTAATACGCCGAGGCGATGCCGATCAG
>CAZUSF010000027.1:0-16432 GCA_964623355.1 uncultured Thiobacillus sp.
CGGCAAGGACAAAGGCGGCACCGGCCGACCAGTTGGCCTGCTGGTGCACTTCCTGGCGAAACGCGCGGAGATGTAAGAGTTCCTCTCGCGGGCCGAACTGACTACTTCGGCCCGCGAGCGGGCCTCCTACAGAGGGCTGAGCACCGTATCGAGTGCCTCGGGCAACAGTCCGGGGTAGTCTCGCGAGGCGTGCAAGCCGCGACTTTCATGCCGCAAGCGCGCCGAATTGACGATCAATTCGGCGGTCAGCACCAGGTTGCGCAGTTCGATCAGGTCGTTGCTGACGCGGAAGTTGCGGTAGTACTCGTCGATTTCATCGTTGAGCAGCTTGATCCGATGGCTGGCCCGTTGCAGTCGTTTGCTGGTACGCACGATGCCGACGTAATCCCACATGAAACGGCGCAATTCGTGCCAGTTATGGGCAATAACAATTTCTTCGTCGGCATCGGTGACCCGGCTTTCATCCCAGAACGGCAAAGGCTGTTCGATGGAAGCTTCAGAAGCGGCGATGTCGTTTGCCGCAGCGCGCCCATACACCAGACATTCAAGCAGGGAATTGCTGGCCAGGCGATTGGCGCCATGCAAGCCGGTGCAACTGGTTTCGCCAATCGCATACAGGTGCGCCGCATCGGTGCGTCCCGCCGCATCCACCCGTACGCCGCCGCAGGTGTAATGCGCCGCCGGCGCGATCGGAATCCATTCGCGGGTGATGTCGATGCCGAGTTCCAGGCAACGTGCGTGAATATTCGGGAAGTGGCTAACGATGAATTTCGCCGGCTTGTGGGTGATGTCGAGATAGACGCAATCCAGACCGCGCTTCTTCATTTCGTAGTCGATCGCGCGCGCCACCACATCGCGCGGCGCCAGTTCGGCGCGTTCATCATGTTCCGGCATGAAGCGGCTGCCATCCGGCAAACGCAGCAGCGCGCCCTCGCCGCGCATCGCCTCGGTGATCAGAAAAGACTTGGCGTGCGGGTGGTACAGGCAGGTGGGATGAAACTGCACGAATTCCAGATTGGCCACCCGGCAACCAGCGCGCCAGGCCATCGCCACGCCGTCGCCAGTCGCGGTATCCGGGTTGGTGGTGTAAAGAAAGACTTTGCCGGCGCCGCCGGTGGCCAGCACGGTAAATCCGGCGGAAACCGTCTCCACCCGGCCGCTTTCAGTATCCAGCACATAGGCGCCATGCACGCGGTTGCCCGTTGCGGCGTTTGTTTGCCCGTTTTCACGCCCAAGCTGGCGATCGGTGATCAGATCGATGGCGATGTGCTGACTCAGCAGAGTGACATTCTGCCGACCACGAATCCGCTCCAGCAAAGTGTCCTGCACCGCGCGGCCGGTCGCATCGCGGGCATGCAGAATGCGCCGACGCGAATGCCCCCCTTCGCGGGTGAGATGGTATTCACCGCCTTCCAGATCGAATGGCACGCCCTGCTCGATCAGCCAATGCAGGGCCGTCGGCGCCGCCTCGACAACCTGCCGCACCACATCCTCATGGCACAGCCCCGCCCCGGCCAGCACGGTATCGTGGACATGATCATCGAAGCTGTCGTCACTCCCGGTGACCGCCGCAATGCCGCCTTGCGCCCAGTAGCTGGAACTGTCGACCGGCAGTTTTTTGGTGACCAGCAACACTTTCATGCTGGCCGGTAGCGAAAGCGCCAGTGTGGCGGCAGCCAGGCCGGAACCGATGATCAGGACGTCGTAGCGATGCATAAGAGAAAACCATGAAAAACGATTTCGGCAACAAGCCACCTGGCCTTTGCCCCGGAATAGGGCGGTTATACTCGCCCGCTGAATAAATCATAGGGTATGTCAGGGCGATCTATGCGGGCCAATGAATTCCCCCGTCTTGCGGGCTGTCGGCGCACCTCCTCGCCGCCACATTCAACACGGGAACAACCATGAGCGACCGGGACATTGATCTCCAGCTGGTCGAGCGAGTTCGCCAAGGCGACCA
Source organism: uncultured Thiobacillus sp. (assembly GCA_964623355.1). GTDB lineage: Bacteria > Pseudomonadota > Gammaproteobacteria > Burkholderiales > Thiobacillaceae > PFJX01. The sequence goes on from CAZUSF010000027.1 coordinate 1,961, forward strand.
GCGGGCCTTCGGGATTCTGGTCGAAAAATATCAGCGCAAGCTGATGCGTTTGTTGTCGCGCATGGTGCGCGACCAGCACGAAGTCGAAGACATCGCGCAGGAAGCGTTCATCAAGGCGTATCGCGCGCTGCCGCAATTTCGCGGCGACGCGGCGTTCTACACCTGGCTGTACCGGATCGCCGTCAACACCGCGAAAAACTACCTGTCATCGCGCAACCGCTCGATGCCGACCGTATCCGATCAGGCGATGAATGACGACGACGAGCCGGATGAAAGACTGGTCGCACAAGATATCAGCACACCGGAAACGGAACTCTTGTCGAAACAAGTTGCCATAGCCGTCAATCAAGCAGTTGACGCGCTGCCAGAGGAATTGCGCCAAGCCATCACCTTGCGTGAAATTGAAGGTATGAGTTACGAAGAAATTGCCGACACCATGGCATGCCCCATCGGCACTGTTCGCTCCCGAATCTTCCGGGCGCGTGAAGCGATCGCAACCAAATTGCGACCAATTCTGGGCACGCCGAACGATAAAAGGTGGTAACGATGAGATCACAGGAAATGACCGAACAAACGATGCAAACCCGCGACGCAATAGCGACCGACCTGCCGCCGGCGGACAGTCGCTTCGAACATCTTTCAGCCCTGATTGACGGTGAACTTTCCGATGACATGGCCGCGTCAAGCATCAGGCAACTCGGTCAGAACGAGGCTCAATTCGCCCGCCATCATGAATACATCGCCATCGGTGATGCGATGCGCGGCCTCAACGCACAACATCCTGACTTCACCCGGCGAGTCATGGCCGCGCTGGCAAAGGAACCGGTCGTATTGGCCCCGGTCGCCAGGAAGACCGAACGCCGTCCCACGCTCTGGCTGGCTGCTGCCACCGCCGCCGCGATTACCTGGGGCATCTGGCAAAGCAACCCGCGCGATGAAATCACCCCGCAACTTGCCGCCGCACATCAGCCGGCCCATCAACTGGCTCCACTCCCAACAAATCAATCCCTTGAAGCGATGCCCTACCTGGCCGCGCATCAAGACTTTGCCCAGGCGGTGATTTCGACGCAGGAAATGCGCTTCACCAAGGCATCGTTGGAGATTCGCCAATGAACCAGCGGGCAGTGGTATCGCCTGTCGCGCTGCTGGTCATTTTGCTGGCGCTGAACCTGGTACCGGCGCATGCCGCCGAGGCGCTGTCCACGAATGATGCCGCCGTCTGGTTGCAACGCATGTCGGATGCCGCGCGCAAGGTCAGCTACGAAGGCGTGTTTGTCATGCAACACGGCGCTGGCATGCAGACCCTGTCGATCGTCAATCGTCCGGTCGGCTCCGCCAAGGAAAGCCGGCTGGCCGCAATGGATGGCATCGAGCGGGAAATCCGTTGCAGCCAGACCGGCTCCATCAGCCGCGTCATGGAAGGTGGCCAGGTGCGCCTGGAAAAGCGGCTCAACAGTCGTTACTTCCCCGATTTGCTGCCGCCCGATGCCGCCGCGCTGGCGAACTGGTACGGTGTCAAACTGGGCGCGCGCGCGCGCGTCGCCGGACTCGAATGTCGGCAGATCGAGATTGTGCCGAAGGACGCTTATCGCTGGGGTTACGTGTTGTGCGCCGACAAGGACAGCGGTCTGCCGCTGAAGGCCATGATGGTCGACGAAACCGGTCAGCCGCTGATGCAATATGCCTTTGCCGAAATCCGCATCGGCGGTCAGCCCCGCATCGACAACGGCAAGGACAGCAAGGCGCGTCAATCGGAATGGTCGATGCCGACGTCGCACGCCACTACCCGCCCGATCAGCCTGGAGACGGTGAATGTGACCAACCTGCCGCCGGGTTTCAGCCGCATCAGCGCCGTCAAACGCCGGCTGCCGAACAAGGCGGACGAAGTCGAACACTGGGTATTCAGTGATGGCTTGACCCATGTTTCCCTCTTCCTTGAACCCGCCGTGCACCCGATCAAAAGCATTCGCGGCCAAAGCAAGCAAGGCATGATCAACATGGTCAAGCTGCAAGTTGGCCCGATGCAGGCCACCGTCCTCGGTGACGCGCCCTGGCCGGCGATCGAGGCGATTGCGATGGGGCTGGAAGCGCAGCCGAGCAGCGTCAAAAAGTAGGCGAGGCATTGCGTTGATCGAATCCCCGGTTCAAGTGCGTCGCATCCAGGGAGATATCGCCTGGGTGGTCAGTGCGGCGCCTTCTTCCTGCGGCGCCTGCGCCGGCAAAGGCTGCGGCTCATCCATCTTCGCCCGCTTCTGGCATGCCGATGAAGCCGAATATCCGGTTGCCAATCCCATTGGTGCCAGCGCCGGCGATCACGTCGTGATCGGCCTGCCGGATGGCGTGTTGTTACATGCCACGCTGGCCAGCTATGGCCTGCCCTTGCTGATGTTGCTGATCGGCGCCGCAGCGGGAACCTTTTTTTCCGGGGAGCCTGGCGCCGTAATCGGCGGTCTTTGCGGCCTGGTTCTGGCAGCGCTCTGGCTCAAACTTTCATCCCGAATGAACATCTGGCCGCATCAAGGTGAAAAAACCGTACCGGTGATCCTGCGTCACGGTGCCAATGCCAGCTGCCAGAAACACTGACTGACAACACTGTCTGACCCGAGTTTTCTGCTTTTTGCGAGGTGTGAAATGAACAAATGGCTCGCCCTGTTGGGCTTATCCCTGAGTTTGGTTGCCGGTAGTGCACGCGCGCAGTTGCCCGATTTCACCGAACTGGTGGAAAAACAATCTGCCGCTGTCGTCAACATCACCACCACCCAGGACAGCAAGCAACGCTCACTATCCCGAAAAATGCCGGAGCCGGAAGAAATGTTCGATTTCTTCCGCCGCATGGTCCCCCCTGAAGGCCGCGGCATTTTGCCACCCAAGCGTGGTCAGGGTTCCGGTTTCATGATTTCGTCGGACGGCTACATTCTGACCAACACACATGTCATCGATGACGTCGATGAAGTGGTCGTCAAACTGCATGACAAGCGCGAGTTCCGCGCCAAGGTGATCGGCACCGATCAGCGTACCGATGTTGCCCTGATCAAGATCAATGCAACCAATCTGCCCGCCGTTCGCATCGGCGACCCCAACAAGCTGCGCGTCGGCGAATGGGTGCTCGCCATCGGCGCGCCTTTCGGCTTTGAAAACTCCGCCACCGCAGGCATCGTCTCGGCCAAGGGGCGCAGCCTGCCGCAAGAAAACTACGTGCCGTTCATCCAGACCGACGTCGCGGTCAATCCGGGTAATTCAGGCGGCCCGCTGTTTAACCTGCGCGGCGATGTGGTGGGCATGAATTCGCAGATCATCTCGCGTTCCGGCGGCTACATGGGTCTGTCTTTCGCGATTCCGATCGACGTCGCAATGGATATAGCCGAACAACTGAAATCGCGCGGCAAGGTCAATCGCGGCCGCCTCGGCGTGATGATTCAGGAAGTCACCGCCGACCTGGCAGACTCCTTCGGTCTCGAATCACCGCAGGGCGCACTGGTGGCGGATGTCGAAGCCGGCAGCCCGGCAGACAAGGCCGGCATCAAGATTTCCGACATCATCCTCAAGTTCGACGGCAAAACGATCAACTCCTCGATCGACCTGCCGCGCCTGGTCGGCGCCACCAAGCCAGGCGAGAAAGCCCGCCTGACCATCTGGCGGAAAGGCAAGCAACAGGAACTCAGCGCCACGATCGGCGAAATGGCGGATGACAAAGTCGCGGTCAAAGCCCCGGAAGTGAAGAAATCAAACCGTGCCGGCCTGGTTGTCAGCGCACTGACACCCGAGCAGAAAAGCGTGCTCAAGATCGACAATGGTGTTCTGGTTGAAGCGGTCAACGGTCCCGCCGGCCGCGCCGGCATCGAAAACGGCGATGTCATCGTCGCGGTCAACAACCAGGAAGTAAACAGCGTCGAAGAGTTCGACCGCCTGATCAACGACCCGGCACGCAAGAATGCCGCGTTGCTGGTCAAGCGGGGCGAAGACGCGCATTACGTCTCGGTCCGACTGGACAAGTAGATCGCACCGGCATGGAGCGCCGGCCTGCCCGGCGCTCCATGCCTAAACGGCTTCAGGCAGCCTCAGGCTGCGGTAACGAAGTTCGACAGAACGCCTGAAATCACGGCGTCCATTGCAGATACTCGCGATCCGCGATCAATGTTGCCCAGGCCAGCGGGCTCCAGCTTGATTCGCCGGCAAAGCCGGCAATCAGCGCGGCAGAAGCCGTCAGCATGGGCGGAAATAACAGCAACCAGGCGGTTTCGCGGCGACCTTGTGGCAGGATATGTTCATCCGGCCAAGCGACACGGCTCGGCTTGAACCAGGCACGCCAGAGGATGGGCAGGAAGTAGGCGGCATTGAGCAGACTGGACGTCCACAACACCCAGACCGCCCAAGCCATGCCGGCGGACTCGGCGCCATCGATCAGCCAGGCCTTGCTGATCGCGCCGACCGTAAATGGCACGCCCATCATGCCGAGCGCGGCGATGCTGAATGCCAGGGTGGTTAACGGCATGCGCCGGCCGGCGCCATCCATTTCACTGACCTTGTGCACCCCGAGCGTTTCGGCGTAATTGCCGGCGCAGAAAAACAGCGTGATCTTCATGATGCCCTGGTGCACCAGATGCACCAGGCCGCCGATGGTGCCCAGCGGCCCGAACAGCGCCACCCCAAGCACGATGTAGGACACCTGACTGACCGTGGAATAGGCCAGCCGCTTTTTCAGATCGTCCTGAAACAACGCACGCCAGGAACCCCAGACAATGGTGATCGCGGCTGCGATCGCCAACGGCAACAGCAGATCGAGCGATTCGGCGAACTCGATGCCATACACCTCGTACACGATGCGCACGATGCCGAAGGCGCCCGCCTTGACCACCGCCACCGCGTGCAGCAGCGCCGACACCGGCGCCGGCGCCACCATCGCCTGCGGCAACCAGCCATGCAGCGGCACGATCGCCGCCTTGACCCCAACGCCACAGATCAGCAACAGGAAAACGATCTGCAACTGCGCCGCATATTCCGGACCGAGGCCGGACAACATGCCGCCATGCGTGAAATCGGCGGCACCGACGAGACCGTGCAACCAGACCACACCGGTCAACAGCAACGCGCCACCGGCCAGCGTGTAGGCAAGATAGATCGTGCCGCCACGCATCGACGCCGGCGTGCCGCGATGCACCACCAGCGGATAGGTGGACAGCGTCAACAGTTCGTAAAACAGGAAGAAAGTGAACAGGTTGCCGGCCATCGCAATGCCCATCGTGGCGGTGACGCACAGGCTGAAGAAACCGAAGAACCGGCTGCGATGCGGCGAACCTTCGAGATAGCCGATGGCATACAGCGTGGTCAGCAGCCAGAGCATCGCCGACAGCGTGACAAACAGCAGCGCCAACGCATCGGCCTTGAACACCAGTTCGATGCCGGGCAGCACCGGATAGCGGAAGCCATACTCTTCTCCGGCCGCCACACCGGCCAGCAGCACGCCGACCAGAACCAGCTTAGCCGTCGCGCCGAACAGATTCAGCGCGGTACGCAGCCGCACCCGCTGTTCCGACAACGTAAAAATGATCAATCCCGGCAACAACGAAGAAGCCAGAACCGCCAGCGGCAAAGCCTGGTTGAGAGTCATGGCCTCCGCTCACTCAGCGCAGTCACTCAGCACAGTCACTTAGCGCAGCCCCATGTTGCGGGCGATCCGCTTCTCCAGCTCGACGATGAAGAAGAGCACCCCACCGAAAACCAGAATCCGGCCCCAGGTGGGAGCATCCAGCGGCGCACTATGGAAAAGGGTATGCATGGTCGGCCAGTAGGTGAACAGCATTTGCAGGCCGATCATTATAACGATGGCCAGCAGCACCCAACGGTTGCCGGTCAGCCCATCCCACGACAGCACCGAGGCGGTCAGACGGCGGCAATTGAACAGGTAGAACACTTCCCCCAGCAACAGCAGATTCACCGTCGCAGTGCGCGCCACTTCCAGACTGGCGCCGCGTTGCAGTTCCCAAAGGAACAGCCCCAGGCTGCCAGCCACCAGCAACGCCGAAACAAAGGCCACGCGCCAGAGCATGAACGGCGACAACAACGCCTCGCCGGGGTTGCGCGGCGGCCGCCGCATGATGTCGCGTTCCGGCGGTTCGAACGCCAGCGCCAGCGCCAGCGTCACGGCGGTAACCATGTTGACCCAGAGTATCTGCACCGGCGTGATCGGCAGTTGCAGACCAAGAAGGATGGCGGCCACCAGCACGCCGGCCTGGCCGCCGTTGGTCGGCAGGATGAACACGATGGCCTTGCGGATGTTGTCGTAGATGGTGCGGCCTTCCTCGACGGCGGCGGCGATGGAGGCAAAATTGTCGTCAGCGAGCACCATTTCCGAAGCTTCCTTGGCCGCTTCAGTGCCCTTCATACCCATCGCGACGCCGACGTCGGCGCGTTTGAGCGCCGGCGCGTCATTGACGCCGTCGCCGGTCATCGCCACCACGTCGCCATTGGCCTGCATGGCTTCGACCAGGCGCAACTTATGTTCCGGGCTGGCGCGGGCGAAGATTTCGGTGTCCTTGACCGCCTGGCGTAGCGTCGCCTCGTCCATCTTTTCAATATCGGCGCCGGTCAGCGCATGCACCTGTTCGGCGAGGCCAAGTTGCGCGCCGATGGCGCTGGCGGTAGCGATGTGGTCGCCGGTGATCATCTTGACCCGGATGCCAGCGGCACGGCAGTCGGCGACGGCGCGGATGGCTTCCTCGCGCGGCGGGTCAGCGATGCCCAGAACCGCCAGCAGCGTGAAGCCGCCGGCCTCGACGTCGGCGAAGGTGAGATCGCGGCGATGATCCTCGCCCGCTTTTATCGCTAACGCCAGCAAGCGCATGCCGCGGCCGGCGGCGGCTTCCATGGCGACGTGCCAGTGATTTGCGTCGATCGGCCCATCTTCGCCGTCCTGACGCTGGGTCCGGCACAGCTCCAGCACCCGTTCCGGCGCGCCTTTGAGCAATACAAAGGCATGCCCGTCATGGTCGTGATGCAAGGTCGCCATGAAACGATGTTCCGATTCGAACGGGATCACATCGGTGCGCGGCAACGTCTCACGCGCGGATTTCCCGTCCATACCCGCTTTCATGCCGAGCGTGATCAACGCACCCTCGGTGGGGTCACCGGTCAGCTTCCATTGGTTGTTTTCCGCTTCCAGCACAGCGTCGTTGCAGAGCATGGCGACGCGGCCGATGTCGACAAGTTCGGGATAGGCATCCAGATCCACCTCGCGCGCATCCAGACTGAAGCCGCCATGCGGCGCGTAGCCGGTTCCGGAAACCTGGAAGCGTGACCCGGCAGTAACCACTTCCTGCACCGTCATTTCGTTTTTGGTCAGCGTACCGGTCTTGTCCGAGCAGATCACCGTCACCGAACCCAACGCCTCAACCGCCGGCAGGCGACGAATAATGGCGCTGCGCCGCGCCATCGCCTGCACGCCGATAGCCAGCGTGATGGTCATGATCGCCGGCAGCCCCTCCGGTATCGCTGCCACCGCCAAGCCCACCGCCGCGAGAAACATCTCGTCGACGCTGTAATCGCGCAGCAAGGTACCGAACGCAAAGGCAAATGCGGCGATGGCCAGAATCGCGCCGGTCAGCCAGTGGCCGAACACCGCCAACTGGCGCAGCAACGGCGTCGTCAGTTCCTGCACATCGGCAAGCATCGTGCTGATGCGGCCGATTTCGGTGGCCGCGCCGGTCGCCGCCACCACGCCGACGCCCTGGCCGTAAGCCACCAAAGTACCGGACCAGGCCATCGAAGCGCGGTCACCCAGCGCCGCCGTCGCATCTACTGCGTTCACCTGTTTCTCGACGGCCAGCGCTTCGCCAGTCAGAACCGCTTCTTCAATGCGCAAGCTCTTGATTTCGACCAAGCGCAAATCCGCTGGCACGCGGTCGCCGGAAGCCAGATAGACGATATCGCCGGGAACCAGATCGGCGGCATCGATGTCCTGGCGGCGCCCGTCGCGTAGCACCTGAGCGTGCGGTGACAGCATGTCGCGGATCGCTTCCAGTGCCCGCTCCGCTTTGCCTTCCTGCAAAAAACCGATGATGGCGTTGATCACGACGACGCCAAGAATGACCCCACTGTCGATCCAGTGCCCCAGCAACGCGGTGACCACGGCAGCGGCCAGCAACACATAGATCAGCACATTGTGGAATTGCAGCAGGAAGCGCAGCAAAGCGCTGCGCTTCTTCGGCGGCGGCAACTGATTGCGACCGTGACGAGCCAGTCGCTCGTCAACCTGCGCGCTGCTCAACCCATTGCGACCGGCCTCCAGCCCGGCAAGTACCGATTCCGCCGACTCGGCATGCCAGACAGAGGCGGGTGAAGAATCCTTTTGTGTCATCGTTGTAAACCTCGCTTCAATTGGCCAAACAGACGTACCAGCTCGCGCTTCGTATCGTTATTCGAATCCTTGACCGACGGCAGTACGACGAGAACGTTCCCGCCATCTGTCATTCAGCATAGGCCCGGAGAGCACGGCGGAGGTCGGCGTCGGCGCCACCGGATGCGCCAGCGGCAGCCACATGTGCAACAGCGGCGCGCCGGAACAAATTTGGCTCTATGTGTTTCGCAGTGGGTAACGCCCGCAATGCCCGTAGGCAGGTCACCTGCATACCAGCGAGGGTGGCGTGGGGGGCGGATTCGCGATTCGACCGCTGCAATCGTCGTAGGAGGCCCGCTTGCGGGCCGAAGCGGCGACAGCCGCAAAGGGCAAACGCTCGCTCGGGCGGGAGGTTCCACCGTTGCGCCCTACCGGGCGCTTCGGCCCGCAAGCGGGCCTCCTACAGCTGCGCGTTACCCACTACAAATCACATAGAGCCACATATTTGCCGTGCCTGCTGCTGGCCGGCCACCAACCGATGCCTGTCATGTCAGCCGCCCTGATGGACGGAATAGCAATTGCGTCCGCTCTTTTTCGCCACATACATGGCGGCATCGGCCAGTTCCACCAGCGCCGCGGCCTGTTCCGCGTGATCGGGGGCAAAGGCGATGCCGATGCTGGTGCCGACATGACAAAGGTGCCCCTCGACGAACACCGGTTCGTTGATGGCGGCGATGATCTTGTCTGCGATGCGTAGCGAGGCAGCAGCGTCGGCGACTTCATGCAGCACGATGGCGAACTCATCGCCGCCGAGGCGCGCCACGGTATCCACCTCGCGCACCGATTCGCTCAGACGCCGAGCCACCTCCTGCAACAGCGCATCACCCGTTGTATGGCCATAGGTGTCGTTCACTGGCTTGAACTTGTCCAGGTCGAGATAGAGCACCGCCGTGCGCTTGGAGGCAGAGCGCCGGGCCTCCTTCAACGAGCGATCCAGGCGCTCGCGGAACAGCAGGCGATTGGGCAGGCCCGTGAGCGCGTCGTAGAAGGCCAGTCGTTCCAGGTCTTCCTCGGCTGCCTTGAGCTTGGAAATGTCCGAAAACATGGCGACGTAGTTGGTGATGCGGCCTTCGCCGTCCTTGATGGCGCTGAGGTTGAGCCATTCGGGATAGACCTCGCCATCCTTGCGCCGATTCCAGACTTCGCCCTGCCAGTAGCCCTTTTCGAGCAGGGCTGCCCACATCCGGGCATAGAACTCCGCGTCGTGGCGACCGGATTGCAGCATCTTCGGGGTGGCGCCCATCGCCTCCTCCTCCGAATAGCCCGTCAGCCGGCAGAATGCCGGATTGACCATCGTCATCGCGCCCCGTGCATCGGTCACGATGATGCCTTGCGAGGCTTGCCGGATGACGCTCGATCCGAGCCGCAACCCATGCTCGGCCTCCTTGCGCCGGCGGATGTCGCGGACGATGCCAATGGCGCGGAAACCGTCGGCCTCGTGGATGGCCGCGATCGAAATCTCGACCGGGAATTCATGGCCGGATTTGTCCAGCGCCACCAGTTCAGTGGCCTTGCCGATCAAAATGCCCTGGCCGGTTTCCTGAAATTTGCCGAACTGCGCATGGAACGCGGTTTGGAAGCGCTGCGGCGTAATCAGGCGGTGCAGGTTCTGCCCCATGGCCTCGGCTTCGCTGAAGCCGAAGATGCTTGCCGCTGCCGGGTTCCAGTACGACACCCGGCCGTCGCGATCCATTTCGATGATGCCATCCTGGGCCGAGGCAGACATGCCACGGAAGCGCGCCTCACTCGCCCGCAGGGCCTGCTGCGCCTGGTCCCGTTCGACCACCATCCGTGCCGCCCGCATCAGCACCCATGCCATGGCCCCCCCCAGCAACAGCACCATGGCGATCATTTGCGCCACTGTTCTGAGCTCCAGCCGATCCATCAGGCGCATCCGCTCGGTGATGTCGTAATAGAGCTCGAAGGCGCCGATAAAGCGGCCCTGGACCATGATTGGCTGGTAGGTCTCGACGACATCCGCATCCATGACCTGGCCTTCCGCCGTCTGGATATTTTTGCGCACAACCAGGGAGAACACCTGTCCGCGGGCGACGACATCCTTGAAATAGACGTGCTCGTTAGTCTTGCCGATATCCTGGGCAGCGGTTGAATAGACCACGACGCCTTCCGGTGAGAAGACCTTGACCTTCACCAGCTTGAAGTCGGACTTGATCTCCTGGATATGCGCGGCAAACCCGTGCGGCAAGCGATCCCGCGCGATTTCCGACCCTTCCTCAAGTAGCACCTGGCTCAGGTGACGGGCCACGCGCGCAGCCTCGTCTTCGGTGATGCGGACCAGCAGTTGCTCGTATTGCGGGTGGCTGACGAAGAGGCCATAAAGCGGCACCAATGCCACCGAGAACAATGTCATCAGCAAGATGTTGCGCAGAAACGGCACCCGCAAAGCGGTCTTCATCGTCGAGCGGATTGCGTCAAGCATTTCAGCAAGGTCTCATAATGAAATTGGGATCCACCAGCTTGGCTGCAATGTCAGTAAAGCACACTCAGTTGTTCAAGCAACTGATCGCGCAGGCGATGCAATTCACCGATGCGGGCCTGCGCCTCATCGGCGCGGCCGGTGCGCTTCAACGCCATCAACTCATCGGCCAGGCGGTGGATGTCCCGATGCAGCGCATCCACCGCATGGTAGGCGACCTCGCCAAAGAGCAAGTCCCGGCCACCCTGATCCAGCCAATGGCCGAAGCAGCATTGGCGGTCATCCCGCTCAGGTGGCGTGTCACATTTTCCAGACAGGTAATTGACCATGGCGGAAACCCACGCCCGGTGATCTACGGCGGCGAAGAGGGCCGGCAAGCGGTCCCGGCTGATCGTTCTGATCGCTTTCCAGGCGGGTGGCGCCTGCCATGTGCCCACCCAGCGCGGGAGGTCTTGCGCCGGCATCGGGCGGGCAATGGCGTATCCCTGGCCCAAATCACAGCCCAGACGCAACAGCATCTCGCCGTGGGCCAGCGTTTCCACCCCTTCGGCAACAACCTGGCGGCGAAATGCCGTCGCCAAATTCAGCACGCCGTCCAGAATGACGAGGTCATCCGGGTCGCCGAGCATGTCGCGCACGAAACTCTGATCGATCTTGAGCAGGCCGACGGGCAGCTGTTTCAGGTAGGTCAACGACGAATAGCCAGTGCCGAAGTCATCCAGGGCGAAGCCCACGCCCAGTTCCTGACAGGCACGCATCACCCGCGATACCCCGGCGAAATCCTCCAGGGCGCTGGTTTCCAGGATTTCCAGTTCCAGTTCGCCGGGGTTGACGCCAGGGTGCCGGGCAAACAGGGTGCGCAAACGTGCAACGAAATCGGGATGCTGCAATTGCAGGGCGCCGACATTCACGCTGACCGGGATGGATAATCCGTCCGCACGCCAGGCTTCGATCTGGGCCAGGGCGGCGTCGATCACCCACTCGCCCAGCTCGATGGCAAGCGGATTGCCCTCAATGATCGGCAAAAACATGGCCGGTGACAAAAGTCCGCGCTGCGGATGCAGCCAACGTATCAGGGCTTCCGCACCGACGACCTCGCCGGTGCGCATATTCACCTTGGGCTGGTAGTAGAGCACGAACTCCCGATCGGTCAGTGCCTGCCGTATGTGCCCCAGGGTTTGGTGACGGCCGCGCACGTGGCGGTCCTGTTCGGCGTCGAACAGGTGATAACGGTTCCTGCCGGCCTGTTTGGCCTGATACATGGCCTGGTCAGCCTGGCGCAGCAGTTGGTCGGCATCGATCGCCTCGCTTTGCGGGTAGAAGGTCACGCCCAGGCTGGCGGTAACGTGCAGCACGATGTCGCCGACAGACACCGGCTGTGACGCGGCCTCAAGCAAGCGGGTGAACATTCGTACGCTGGCATCGATATCGGGCAGGTCAACCAGCACGGCGACAAACTCATCGCCGCCGAGGCGTCCAAGCGTATCGCCATCACGCAGCACTTGCGCCATGCGTCTGGCCAGGGTCGCCAGCAGCTCGTCACCCACCTTGTGGTCATGGGTGTCATTGACCGCCTTGAAGCCGTCCAGGTCCAGATAGGCCACGGCGACCAGGTGTCCTCGCCGTGGCGCCCGGCTCATCGCCTGGCGCAGTCGGTCGGCCAGCAACAGTCGGTTGGGCAACTCGGTGAGGGCATCGTAATGGGCAATGTGCTCGAGCTGGGTTTGATACTGCTTGATGGTGGTGATGTCATAGCAGAAACCGATGTAGCCGAGAAAATCTCCCGCGCTGTCAAAACGCGGCGACGCATCGGCGCGCACCCAGCGATAGTCGCCGTCGGCATGGCGCAGGCGATACTCCATCGAAAAGTGCGCGCGCGCATCGAAGGCCGCGTCATGGATCTTGCGACAACGCCCGGCATCTTCCGGATGCACGTTGCCGATCCAGCCGTTGCCGGTTTCCTCTTCCAGCTTGCGACCGGTAAAGCGCAACCAGGGTTTATTGACGTAGTTGCACAAGCGATCGGTTCCGGATGTCCAGATCAGCGCGCTGCCACCATTGGCCAGGGTCCGGTAATGAAGCTCGTGTTCGCGCAGTTCAAGCCGCGCCTCCTCGATGGTGACCAGCAACTTGTTGAAACCGGCGATCAGCTTGCCGATCTCATCTTCTCTGCCCACCGGCAACGGCGAAAATGCGGTGCCGGCGGGCTGGGTCATGGTCGAAAGTGTCCGCGTCGCCGCCAGTATCGGCTCGAATTGCCGATTCAGGATGCGACGGACGAACACCGCCACCAGTACTCCGGCAAGCAGGCTGGCCAGGGCCGCCGCCCACATCATCTGGCGCTGCATGGCATGCACGGGCGCGAACATCTCGGCCGTCGGCACACTCCCGACCAGGAACCATCCCGCGTTGCGGATCTGTTTCGCGGCGACGAGTTCTTCGACGCCCTGGTCATTGACCGCCAGCCCGTAGCCCTCATAGCCGGCGACGAAGCGATCATGCATGAGGTTGACGCCGGGCGGCGGCAAGGGCGAAATGATGCGTGTCTTTTCAGAGACGGTGACGTTCATGCCATGCTGCGGCGAAATGAGCAGAAAGCTGCCACTCTCGCCAAGGCTGCTGCGGATCACCGTATCGAAGAAGCTGTCATTCCGCAGATCGATGACGCTGGCGATGGCGCCGACGATCTCCCCGGCATCCCCTCGGATCGGTGCGGCCATGGCGATCATGGGCGCCGCCATACGTCGGTCGACGATCGCCCTGCCTGTTGTCGTGCGTCCCTCCTGAAGGGCGATGGTCATGTAATCGAGATCGGCGTAGCGATTGCCCATCGGCGCCAGGTCATAGGCCACCTGGGCGAGCAATGCCGCCTGCGCGTCATGCACTCGCACGCCACCGCTGAACAGGGCCTGGAGGGTCGTGTCACGGGCGATGAATTCCTGCAGTCCGGCAGGATTGGCCATCAACGCCGGCGTGGCTGCGGCGGCAACGCGGTCCAGAGCCTGCAGGCGGAAGCGCAATTCGCCATCCAGTTGGGCAGCCACGGTCGATACCGTCGACAACTGCTGCGTACCCAGCAGATCCACCATGTCCTGCTGCAGGCGCCGGGTGGCATACAGCGTGATCGACCAGATGCCGATCAGGAACACGACCAGCGTCAGCAACGTGAGGCGGTTGGTCAGCGAAAGCGTGAAACGCGCGCTTACCGACATGGCACTCCCCCCGGCGAGTCCGTCTGCCCGCGACCCGAGGACGCTGCCAGGCGGTTCATGTTCCCGTTGCCTGACTTCCGATCCCGCAGCTGACCAAGTGCGGCCTGGGTTTCCTGCCAGATTTCCTTGCCGACGTTGCTGGCGATCAGCAGGTGGATATTGCATAGCCTTTCGCGCATGCGCTCAATTTCCCGCGCCGGCAGTTCATTGACCAGCATCCCCTTGTCCTTGAGCATGGCGACCGCCTTGACTGCTTCCTTGCGCGAATACGCGCGCTCATGGTCGCGGCTGGCGACCGCCGCGTCCCGCAGCACCTTTTGCTCGTCGGCGGAGAGCTGGTCCCACCACTTCTTGCTCGCCAGCATGACCCAGGGGCTATACACATGGTTGGTGATGGACAGGTACTTCTGGACCTCGAAGAACCGGCTCGA
>CAZUSF010000028.1:0-16403 GCA_964623355.1 uncultured Thiobacillus sp.
AGGGTGAGTGCAGTTAGACGGATCATGGGGCGCGATTATCGCCGCAAAGCGACGGTGGTCAGAAATCTCCATCCAGAGTAAAGGCCGAGAATTTAGGTTTTCACGCAGCAGTAGCCACCAATTCAAGAAGTGTCAGCAAGGGCCGTAAATGAAGTCATTCCCATTTCAGGTAGCCAGGCCCTCCATGAGCACTTCTGCCGAAACCTATCTCAATGAATTCGCCCATCAGGCAGGCAATTTGGGCCAAGTGGCCGCTGACATAGCAGGATCGATGGACGACCTTACGCTGATTGCACAACGTCAGACCAATACCTTCCAAACTCTGGCGCACGGTATCGACAGCATGGTCGAGACCAACAAGGCGATTCATTCCGGGGCTCAAACTGCGGAGAAACTTGCGGTCGAGACGCGTGCCACGGTGGAGGCGGCATTGAAGGACACGCGCTCCCTGGCCGTTGCGGTATCGCGCGTCGAACAGGGTATTGCCAGTGTTGGCATGGCATTGCACCAGGTCGCGAGTGCGGCGGAGGAAATCGGCCAGATTGCGTTTCAGACCCGCATCGTGGCCTTCAATGCTTCGGTCGAGGCGGTGCGCGCTGGTGAAGCCGGCAAAGGGTTTGCAGTGGTCGCCGATGCGGTCAAGGATCTGGCTCAGCGCGTGCAGTCATCCAGCAAACTGATCGGTAGCACTGTCGATCAGTTGAACCAACGGGTTGAAAAGCTGGCCAAGGAAGTGGAAGCGGAGAACCATGTCCATGGTGGCAATGCCGAAGCTGCCGTGGAAGGCGCCATCAGTGCCTTTCGGTCATCATTCGGGGCTGTGGCGGATCATATTCATCAGATGTCCAGGCATGCTCAGGATAACCTCGACGCTTGCAAGACAGTCCTGAATGACACGCGGGCTGTTAACCAGGATCTGACCAATACGAACCATACCCTCGATGGCGTCAAGACCCGCGCGCATGAACTGCTCGGATTGAGTGAACGCCTGATCGAGGTAACCACCGAAAGTGGCGTGGAGACTGAAGATACGCCCTATATAGATGCCGTCATGCAAGCAGCCCAGGAAATCTCTCAGTTACTTGATGCTGCCGTGGATCGAGGGCAAATCGGCATCAACGACCTGTTCGACGAAAGATATGTCGAGATGAAAGGTACTAACCCCCTGCAGCATTTAACCCGTTTCACGACCTTTACCGACCAAATGCTACCGCCCATACAGGAGTCCATGCTGCAGTTGTCACCACTGGTTGCTTTCTGTGCCGCAGTGGATCGTAACGGTTACCTTCCCACACACAACCTGAAATTCTCCAAACCCCAAGGCCGCAATCCGGAATGGAATGCTGCGAATTGTCGAAATCGACGCATTTTTACTGATCGTACGGGGCTTGCCGCAGGTCGAAACACCAACCCGTTTCTGCTGCAGACTTATCGCAGGGACATGGGCGGCGGCAGTTATGTCTTGATGAAAGACCTTTCGGCGCCGATCTACGTCAAGGGAAGACACTGGGGTGGATTGAGGATGGGCTACAAGTTCGCTTGAATCCGGAAACGGTGGTTGCCGGATTGGCATGAGGCGAAGCCATCACGGCTTTGTAAGTCGTCGCAGCCTCGCCAGCAGCCTCCTCGCCAGTTCACCAAAAATTTCGGTTTGCGTCGGGTGCGGAAAAATCGCCTGGGCGACCTGGGTCAGCGTCAATCCTCCGCTCACCATCATCACCGCCGCGCCGATCAGCGTGTCGGTATGGTCGGCGAGGAAATGGGCACCGATGATGCGGCCGCTGGTTTTGTCGGCAACCAGTTTGATCATGCCCTGGGTTTCCAGCGTGATCATGGCTTTGGCGTCGATGCTAAGCGGCATCTTTGCTTCCACCGCATCGATACCCTGGGCCTTCGCCTGTGCCAGCGAGAGACCGACGAAGCCGGCTTGCGGGCGGCTGAAGGTGACGCCGCAATCGAGTTCCGGGTGATATTCAAGCGGTTTGCCGAGCAGGTTATATGCCGCGACGCGGCCTTGCGCGGCGGCGGTGTGCGCCAGCATATAGCCGCCGATGACATCGCCAACCGCGAAGATGTTTGGTGCGCTGGTGCGGCAGGTGGCATCGCTCTTGATCGCGGCGCCGTCGAGTTCGACGCCGGCGGCGGCCAGATTCAGCTTTGCGGTATTCGGTCGCTTGCCGGTGGCGATTAGCACGTAGTCGCACAGGCATTCGCCGGGATTGCCGGCGGCATCGCTGTACTTGATCCGCATGTTGTCCGGCTGGCCGCTGATTTCATGGATTGTTGCGCCAGTGACGATGGGGAATTCGCCGGCCAGGATGCCGCCGAGTTGCTTGGCGATGTCTTCTTCAACTTCCGCCAGGATGCGGTCCTTGGCTTCCAGCATCAGGATTTCGGCGCCAAAGTCATACCAGATTTGCGCCATTTCAACGCCGATGATGCCGCCGCCGATGATGCCGAGTCGGCGTGGCGGCGCCGGCAGTGACCAGATGCTTTCCGAGGTCAGCACGCCACCGCTGGCCATGGATTCGCGCGCGCCTGGGATCGGCGGAATGAAAGGCGGCGCGCCGGTGGAAATGACCGCCGCGCCGAAGCTCAGCGTCGATTCGGCGCCATCCGGGCCGATGATCTTCAAGGTATGCGCGTCGATGAACGACGCGAAACCCTGCCGGCTATCGATCTTGACGCTCTTGTCGGTCTTCTGGGCGAGTTCGCCGCGCGTCTGCAGAATGCCTTTCCGATGCGCCTCCAGCGTTGCCCAATCCAGGCTCGGCGATTGCGTGCCGATGACGCCTTTGTCCGGGTCGTTGGCGCGGTCGCGGATCACATCGGCGGCATGTCGCCAGGCTTTGGAGGGGATGCAGCCGCTCCAGAGACATTCGCCGCCGGGCAAGGGCGCGTTGTTGATCATCACCACCTTGATGCCATGATCGGCCAGATCGCGCGCGCAATCCTGACCGCCAGGGCCGCCGCCAATGATGGCGACCTGGGCGTCCCAATCACCCGGGGGGATTGCTTGCGCTGCGAACGAATCGGTCATGCCTGTCTCCTGCCTGTTGTGATGAGGCGCGGATGATGTTGCGCCAGCCTGGCGCGCGCAACAGTCATTTTTCAATACCGATTATTGATAAACACAGGGAGAGCAGGGCAATGTCATTGCCGGTGAAGGGCGATTCAGTCGATGCCGAGGCGGATCAGCATGGCTTGCCAGTTATCTGGCGCGGGCATGACGCCCAGACGCTGAATGCGGCCGACTTCGTTCTCGTACCAGCCGTTGTGCTGCTGGTTGGGTTCTGCCTCATACGCCCACCAGGTGCCGTCTTCGTCCTGCGCCAGCCAGCGCGCCCAGGTTGGAATCGACTCCGGGTTGAGATTCATTTCAGCCATGTTGCCGATGGCTTGCGCGAGCGGTGAGCAAACTCCCGCGCTCGATCAGCGCGTCCAGATCACTCGCCGGCATCGGGCGGGCGAGCAGGTAGCCCTGGCCTTCGGTGACCCCGAGGGCGCTGACCGTGGCGAGTTGTTGTTCGGTTTCGATGCCCTCCGCCACCAAATCCATGCCCGCTTCCTGGCACAGCGTGGCGACCGCCCGGACGATGGCGGCGTCTATGGTGTTGTCGTGCATGCCACGTACGAAAGAGCCATCCAGCTTGATCACATCGAAAGGCAGGTCGCGCAGATAGGAGAGAGAGGAAAAGCCGGTGCCGAAATCATCCAGCGCCACCCGGTAGCCCATCTGCCGGAAGGTCGTCAGACGGGCCGCCGCATCCTGCTTGGCGTTCATCAGGATGCCCTCGGTGACTTCCAGTTCGAACTGCCGGGATGAACTGCCGGCCTGTTCAATGACGCCATTGATCCATTCGCACAGATCGGGCCGGCGAATTTGTCGGCCGGACAGGTTGAACGAGATGCGCAGGTCGGGCCACTTGAGCGACTGGATCGCCGCCTGCTGCAGCAACTGTTCGGTCAGGCGGTCAATCAGGCCGGATTCCTCGGCGACGGGGATGAAGCGAGCCGGTGAGATCCAGGTATCGCCGCTTTGCCAGCGTGCCAGCGCCTCGACGCCGATCAACGCGCCATCGCTCAGCCGGATGCGGGGTTGGTAGTGCAATTGCAGGCTGCCTTTATCGAGCGCATCGCGCAACCGGGTTTCAATATCCAGGAAATCGGCCGCGTTCTGCACCAGATCCAGACTGTAAAAACCGATGGTCGAGCGGCCATCGAGCTTGGCGCGGTACATCGCGACATCGGCATACTTGATCAGTTCTTCCGGCTGGTTGCTGTCATGCGGGCAGAGTGAAACGCCGATGCTGCCGGTGATGAAGAAGCGCTGGTCGCGGATGGCGAAGGGGTGCTCAAGCAGCTTGAGAATATCCTTCGCGCATTCGGTGGCGGCGTCCGCTGAGCTGATATCGGGTACGACGATGACAAATTCATCGCCACCAAAGCGGGCGACCATGATTTCACCAGTTCGGTAATCGCGCATGCGCGCTGCCAACGCGATCAGCAGTTCATCGCCAAAAGTATGACCATGCGTGTCATTCAGGTGCTTGAAGTGATCCAGGTCGAGGAACAGCACGGCAAAAGGCGTGCTGGATTCGCTTTCGCGCGCCAGTTCTTCGATGGTCTGGATCAGCATGCGCCGATTTGGCAGGTCGGTCAGCGGGTCGTAATCCGCCAGTCGGCGCAACTGCTGTTGATATAACACCTGTCCGGTCACGTCGAGATTGGTCGAGCGGACGCCGATCACCTTGCCCTGTTCATCGCGCACGTCGCTGCACAGATGGCTGATCCAGCGTACCTCGCCCTCGCTGTTCAGAATGCGGACTTGCAGCGTCTCCGGCTGGCTGTCGACGTTCATGTGATGGACGTGTTTTTTCCAGGCAGCCTGGTCGTCCGGGTGAATCAGCCGATCCATGAAGTTAGATTCCAGATAGAACGCGACCGGCTCGTAGCCGGTCAGTTGTTCACAGGCTGGCGAAACGTATTCGTAGCGGCCATCCAGACGTCGAAAGTAAGTGAATTCCTGGGCGAAATCGGCGACCGCGCGAAACAATTGGTTGCGCTGCTGCATTTCCTCGCGCAAGGCAGCCAGGGTGGCCAGCAGCATGCCGATGCACAAGCCCAGCAGGCTCGGGACAACAATCATCCGGAAATGAAACTCCTGCAGCACGAAGATCGCTTGCAGGAAGAAGAAAAACCAGACCACCGTCAGGCCCAGCAAGGTAAAGCGCAGATAGATCCAGTGATGACGGCGAACAAAATCCATACGGGTCATGGCAACCTCAGCGCAACATGGACGCGTCTACCACCGCGTTGAAAGCGGGGCGTAACGGTTGTCGGGCAACGCTTTGCGGGCTTTGGCGCGCGATGGAATTCACTGTTGTTCCTCTGAATTTAAGTTGAATGTGGTTTTCGGCGGGCTTGCTTAAAAATGAAGGGGAAATTCGTCGGTGCGGCCGATATCGTCGATGACATCGCCGGTTTACTCGCAGTGGTCACATCGGGTTCGCGTCCATGGTGCAGCGCGACATGCTGCTATAAGTCAATGCGGCCGAGGTTGTTTCCCCGGTCAAGCGTACGCGGTATTGATCAGCATCGCGCAGTGGCGTGGTTAACGAAGCGGAGCTAGTGTCCGCGCGCTGAAGCGCTGACGTATCGCTGGCACCGGCTTCGATGTACTGAGCACGAAACTGCCGCGTGTCGGTCGTCCCTTACTCGACTTCAATCGTCCAACTTTCAGCCCACGCGGCATGTCACCTGGTCTGGTTGCGAGGCGAACCAACGACTGGGTGATCTGTTGATCGACAACCTCGCGGTGCTTGTATGGGGAGAAGCACGGAAACAGCTGGAGTCGGCGAGTCGCTCGCGGACCTCCTACTTGGTAAACGTCACCCGACACTTCACCCCGGCGGGGATGTCGCCCTTGGGATTGGGAAGGTCGAGGCGGACGCCGAAGGTGCCGCTGGCGGAATCCACCACCTTGTCGACGATGCGTACGGTTGCCTTGAATGTCCCTGTTAGCGGCGGTTCGGCCACCACTTCGGCCTTGGCGCCGTAGCGAATGCTGCCGTAGAGCGCGACGGGAAGAATCACCTCGACCCGGAGCGGGTGTGTCTGCGCGAGCTTCATGATGGCGCGGGCGCCCTCACCGGTCTGCGCTAGTTCACCGGGGTGCTGAAGACGCTCGGTGACCACGCCGTTGAATGGGCTGAGTAGTCGACGCTGTTCCATCAGAGCCAACAAGCGTTTGTGTTCAAGCGCAGCCAGTTCGCGGTTGTCCTTGGCGTCGACCAGTTCAGCTTCAGCCAGACGCATTTCGCTGAAGGCGTCGTCACGTTCCTGGGTGGAGATGAAATTCTGCTGAATGAGTTCTTCACGCCGGCGCAGCTTGTCGCGCGCGTATGCGAGTCGAGTTTCGGCGGAGCGGATCTGGCCTTCCATCACTGCCTTGTACTTGGCGGCGGCCAGTGCGGCTTCCTCGACCCCGGTTTCCAGTTCCACCAGCAACTGGCCCTTCTTCACGGCGGCGCCGCGGTCGACGCGGATTGTGCTGATAAGTGCTTCAACCGGGCTACGTAACTCGATCTTCTGATATGGCTCGATCAGGCAGGCGTAGGAGGAATCGGCGGCGATGACGGATCTGGTGGCAACCGAGGTGGCGACAACCAGTCCCAGGGTAAGCGCAATACGTTTCATATCTGGTTTCCAGCAAAGGCGAGCAGGGTATCGAGGTCGCGATCCTGTTTCAGGGTATCTCGGCGTTCGCGGCCGTGGATGCGTTCGGCGACACGTTGACAGTGTCGGCGCAACAGCTTGAGCAGCATGGGAGGGAGTTGATGGCTACGGGTTCGTGCGAGCAGTTTATAGAGCCCGCCGCCGAGTTCGCGGAACAGCGCGTCGTCGAAGGCGACGATGGCGAGCGCGCAGCCGGGGTCGCCCTGGCGCGCGCCACGACCGATCAACTGGCGATCCACCCTGGGCGAGTCGTGATATTCGGTAAGGATGACATGCAGCCCGCCGGCTTCGGCGACACCTGGCCCCAAGCGGATGTCGGTGCCGCGTCCGGCCATGTTGGTGGCGACGGTGATCATGCCGGGCAGCCCGGCCTCAGCGACGATCTCGGCTTCTTCGGCATCCTGGCGAGCGTTGAGCACACGGTGCGGTAGTTCCAGCTGCTTGAGCACTAGCGAGAGATGTTCCGAGGCTTCCAGCGAGCGGGTGCCGATCAGAACCGGCACATTGCGTTCGCGCAGCCGGGCGGCTGTCTCGGCCACTTTCAGCCATTTCGTGGCCTCGTCGGGACAACAAATATCTGTCTCGCGAATACGGATACAGGGCCGATTGGTGGGAATCGAGACCACCTCCAGGCCATATACCGCGTGCAGTTCGCCGGCGACTTCCCTTGCTGTGCCGGTCATCCCGGACAGGCGCAGATAGCGTCGGAAGAAGCGCTGGTAGGTGATGCGCGCCAAGGTGCGGTTGTGTTCGGAAAGCTTGCAGCCCTCCTTGGCCTCGATCAGCTGGTGCAGCCCCTGCTCCCAGGTGCGGCCTTCGAGCACACGGCCGGTGTATTCGTCGATGATCTGCACCTTGCCCTCCGCCGAGACCAGGTAGTGCTGGTCTCGATGGAACAGCAACTGCGCGCGCAGCGCCTGCGACACCAGTTGCTCGCGCGCCTTGGCGGAAAGCCAGGTACCGCCCATTTCCCGGGCACGCCGGTACAACTCGGCCTGGCCAGGCTCAGTCAGATGCAGTTCACGCCGCGACAGCGATAGCTCGTAGTGCTCGCCCGCCGTAAGTTCGCGCGCCAGGGCCAGGGCTTGCTGATACATCATCGGGTCGCCGCTGGTTGGCCCTTTCTCGGCCAGGATCAGCGGCGTGCGCGCTTCGTCGATCATGATGCTGTCGGCTTCGTCGACGATGGCGAAGTGCAGGCCGCGCAGCAGCATGCCAGTCTGCTTCTCCGCGCCCAGCAGGGCACGCACGCTGATCTGCGCGCGGCTGGCGCGGCCGCCGGCGGCGACGCGATCCTTCAGGTAATCGAACACCAGTTCCTTGTTGGTGCAATAAGTGATGTCGCGGGCATAGGCGGCGCGCCGGGCATCCAGGCTCATGCCGGTGACGATGGTGCCCACCGACAGGCCGAGGAACTCGAACAGCGGCGCCATCTCGTTGGCATCGCGCCGGGCCAGATAGTCGTTCACCGTCACCACATGCACCGGCGACCCGGACGCGGCAGCGACACTGGCAGCCAGGGCGGCGGTGAGGGTCTTTCCCTCGCCGGTCTGCATTTCCGCGAGCTTGCCGGCCATCAGCGCCGCCGCGCCCATCAACTGACTATCGAACGGGCGCTTGCTCAGGCTGCGCCAGGCCGCTTCGCGCACCCGCGCCAGGGCTGGGGCGAGGTTGCCGCCCAGCATGGCCTGGCGCGACTTGATCCGCATCTGGGTGGTCAGTTCGGCATCATCCAGTTGCGCCACCGCATTGGCTTCCTGCCCAGCCGCTTTTGCCAGCGCCGCCAAGCGTGCGCGAAACGGGCGCAGCCGCAACAGGGCACCGCCCACCGCGCCACGGGTCCAGCGGTCGAACGAATTCTCGTTGGGGTCGGCCCGCTCGGGGTAGATACCGAGAGAGAGCTCAGCGTTGGTGAGGAGGGATGTCATGGGTATTACACATGGAACTGCGACAAAAAAAGCCGACGGATGCCGCGCCAGGCACGCACGCCGAGGGGCGTGGCAGGATGTTCAAAGCGCACATGGACGCGGCTGCCGAGATACTCGGCGGGGGCGGCCTGTTGTAGGGAAAGTTCGAACTCGAACACTGATTGCAGTGTCTTGGTGCCTTCTTCATCACTCGGATCAAGCGCGACGTCGCCACCGCCGCGCTGGCCGAGGGCGGCGCTGGGCAGCTCATGGCCAGCGGCGGGGACTTCGCGCAGCAGACGGGCCGGCCATGTGGCGACGAGGTTTTGCGGCAGTTTCACGACCACGTCGCGGGTTGCCAGGCGCACCTGATCGACATCCTCCTGTCCCACCACCACGCGCACCACGGGCACATAGCTGCCCACCAAATAGCCGACAACCTCGCCCTTTTCCAGGAAGCGCCCTGGTAGATCGTCGGGATGTTCCAGCAGCAACTTGCCGGAAGCGCCGGCGCGTAGGGTGAGGCGGGCCATGCGCTCGCGCAGGCGGTCGAGCGAAGCCTGTTCCCGCCGCATAGCCTCTTCGAGTTGCGACGCTTCGGCAGGCTTGACGCCCCAGGCGGCGTCGTAACGGGCGCGGATCTCTTCCAGTTTGGCGAGTTGGATTTCCAGTTCGGATGCCAGCTCAGCGTTGACGCTCTCCACCACCGCATCACCGGGCCGCAACGAATCGCCTGGACGCGCCAGGGCGCGCGTCACGAAACCAGCCGCCTCGGCGCGCAACAGGGCCTGTTCCGGCAGGCGCAACACGCCCTCGGCATGGGTGTGATAGGGCATCGGCATAACAAACAACAGCAGATAGAGTCCCAGGAAAGTGCCACCCAGCACCGCGCGGATGCGCGCGCCGCGCGCGGCGAAACGCGGCTCCGTCAGCAGCGCGCGGCCGATCTTGAACCAGGGAATGCCAAGGCTGGCGACCAGGCCCCAGATCGCCAGCAGGATGCCGACAATGAAATACTGCTGCGCCACGAACAGGGCGATGCCGAATAGAACGAACATCCGGTAAGCGAAGGCCAGCGGCGCGTAGCCGATGAACCAGCGGCGCTCGCCCGCGGTCGACTGAGGCGGCTCGCTCTTCGCTACATTGAGCAGATATCGCTCTGCCAGATACTTCCAGTACTGGGTCGAGCGCGTCGCCAGATTGGGTATCTCCACCCAATCCGCCAGGATGTAATAACCGTCGTATCTGAGCAGCGGATTGGCGTTGAACAGAATGGTGGTCACACTGGCCAGAACGAGGGCGTTGTAAGCCAGTGAACGCGCCAGGCCGGGTTCCAGCATTAGCCAGACGTAAAACACCAGGGCGGCAACAAACAGTTCCGTCAGCATGCCGGCCGCGCCCACCAGCATGCGATCGGTCTTCTTCACAAAGGCGGAGGAACTGGAGGCTTCTACATACGGAATCGGAAAGAACACCAGCAGCATGATCCCCATTTCGTGGACTTCGCCCCCGCGCGCCTTGGCGGCCAGCCCATGCCCCAGTTCGTGCAGCGACTTGAGCAGGGGAAATACCACCGCCATCAGCAACAGGTTGTCCATCGCCAGCAGTTGTTCCGAGAAGTTCTCGGTCAGATCCGGCCAGTGCAGAGGCGCGAGAAATAGTGCCGGCAGCACCGCCGCCAGCCAGAGCAACATACCCCAGCCGCCGCGGAACAGATGCGGCCAGCGATTGGCCCATTCGAGGAAGCGATCCGGGTCCACCAGCGGAAAGCGTAACGACATCGGATTCATATAGCGGCTCATCAACTTCTTGCGTTCCTGCTTGCCACGCCGCTCGAGCAGTTCCGCTACATCCGGGGTGACGTCGCACTGGATCAGGTCGGCGCCATGCAGTTGCCCGAGCAGGCGGATCACCTCTTCCTGGTCCGGCGTGTCTTCCGCCAGTTCGGCGGTCAGGCGCGCCCACACCTGGTTCATGTCGCGCTTGCCGTCCATCAGGCTGATCACCCGGTAGGAAGCGGGGTTGAAGCGGTGGTATTTGCCCGCCACTCGGTCTTCCACCACGTACCAGATTTCGCCCCGATAGACGTGACGATGGATCCGGATATGGCCGCGCAGACGCGGCCTTAGGTCGGCGACGCGATACCAGTTGGTCGAGAACAGCGCCTCGCTCATGGTGGCAACCTCATGGCATCCATCGCCACAGGGTCAGGCGCAGCCAGTCGCTTAGACGATGCGTCCAGATCCACATCAGGCTTTGTTTTCCGGCTTCCACTTTGCCGACACCTTCCATATTGGGGCGCAGCTTGGGCAAGGTGGTGCCATTGGCGAGGCTGAGTCCGGCTTCGACGCGGAAATAATTGCGGCCGTCCTCGGCGGTGGCTACCGGCGTCACCTTCTTCACCTGGAATGGGAAGGACTGGCCGGGCAGGCTGGTCAGCATGAGTTCGCCCGACTGGCCTGCACGCACATCGCTGATATCACGTTCGTCCACCTTGAGGATGACCCGCCAGGCCTCCAGCGGCGCCAATTCGAACAGTAACTTGCCTTGCTCCACCGGCGATCCGAGCTGCTGCGACAGGTCGCCGCGCACCACTACGCCATCGAATGGCGCCACCACCTGCACCCGCGCGAGTTTTTCCTGGGCCAGGTTGAGCTGGGCGCGCGCCTGGTTGGCCTGGGCGGAAGCCAGGCGCAATTCCACCCGGTCGCCTTTGGCCATCGCCTCCTGTTCCTTGCGCAGGGACACTTCCAGTTCGGCCTCCCAGCGCACTTTCTCCAAGCGTAAATCCTTGTCTTCCAGCGTGGCCAGCACTTGGCCGGCCTTCACCACGTCGCCCGCCCGCGCAGGCGCACTCTGGATGTAGCCCTGGAACGGCGCTGCCGCGACACGCTGTGTGGCGCCCTCAACCACCGCCTGCGAAGCCACCCGGTAATCGGTCTGGTAAAGCGCCATGAAGGCGAGCAGCACGGCGATCACGATGGCCAGCAGCTTGTAGCCAGGGCGCGAGCTGTCGGTGAGCTTGCGTAGACCGTGACTCCAGGAACGGCGACTATGGCTGAAGAGTGATTCCTCTGCATTCAGCTTGAGTTCCAGAATAGGGCCGAGGGTCAGTATCAGCGTATCGAGTACATCAAGTTCCGCGTTCGTGAATGGCTCGTCCCGCTCCAGCAGCCACACGCCCACCACCTGGTTTCCGGCTTCCAGCGGCAGTGCGCACAGCGCGCGCGAGCCACTGTCTTCCAGATAACGGCGACAAGCGCCGGTAATCAGGCTGGCGCCTGATTCCGGCTCCGGCACGACGATGCGTGAGCGCTGGTCGAACGCCTCATTCATCGCCTGCGCAGCGAGGTTGACCAGATTGGCCTTCTCCTCAAACCATGCGGAATGCGATACCGTTTTCACCCGCACGGTCTTGCCCTTTTCCAGGCCGAACGACACTTGATGGCAATTGAAGCGCTGTGCCAAGCGGTTCACCACGGCCAGGCTGGACTTGCTGAATTCCTTCTCTGACAAAGCCGCCAGTGCCAGATCGAAGAGATAGGCCGAGCGCTCCAGGCGCTCGCCCTTTTCCAGCAAATCCCGCCGGTTGAACAGGTCGATCAGCCAGCCCGCGCCCCAGTGCAGCAAACGCCGGGCATGGGTGAGCACGATTTCGTCGGCGGAATGGAGTTCGAGGATCACCACCCCGAACAACGCCTCGCCATTGACCAACGGGTAGGCAAATCGGGTCTGGCCATCGGGGTCGCGCTGCACCACCCCCTGGCGCGTGTTCAAAGATTCTTCCGCTACCCCGCGCAGATAGGAGAGGTCCGCCGCCTCCGGCCATAGCGCGGCCGGCGCGTAGCTGCCGTCACTGTCCTGCAGCAGAAGCAGGCCGCTACGCATACGTTGAACCATGCCACAAAGGATGGGTAACCAGGCCTGGCAGAGCTGTTCCGCGTTCCGCGCCTGGGCCAGCGCCTGCCAGTAATCAACCGGCGCCACCTCGATTGGAGTGTCGGGAGTGGGTGCTGCCGCGTCGTTGCTAGACTGCATGGTCTGTCGTCAGAAATCCGAGGAGAGTGGGGAGTATCGCACCGCATGCTGGCAGGGAATGCGAGCGAATCAGGCTAGCCCGGCAGCGTTAGCCCAGGACGCCAGCGCTGCATACCGGGCCCTGCAATAGAGTGGCGCCGGGCTTGAGCAACAAAAAACGAGACGGTGCACCCGTCCCGTTCCGGTCCTACTCGAATTCCTACTTCAACTCGCCATAACGGCCCTCATATTCTGTCATCAACTTGTTCAGCAGTTCCGCCAGGCGCTTCGCCGCGAACGGGCTCATCACGAGGCGGTGCGCCAGTTCGATTTCCACCTCGGACTGGCCACGGTCCCAACTGGTGTTGAGGCCGAAGTTCATCACCACTTCCTCGCGTGTAGAGTTGGCGTTGGCGAAGTTGACGTAGCTGCTCTTCAGGTGCTCGACGTTCCACTTCACACGCTGACCAGCGGCTTCGGCGGGTTTTGCTACGGTTTGTTCGGGGGCGTTGGTCATTTATTGCTCCTTTTTTCGTTTCGCTCAAGTTCGCGCCTTGGAGGCGCTCCAGTGTTGCCCCCTCCTTCCGGAGGGGCTTGTCATGCAACTTCGTTACAACCGCGCGCTCAGTTTAGCCGCCAGTTTGGGTTGAATGCGCAGGGCTTCCAGGTTGGGCTTCTTGCTCTTGCTGTCGGTGAGCCAGTTACCCAGCCAGCCTTTGTCGTCGCCGGCCTTGAAGGCGAATCCGTTGTATCGGCTGGCGAAGTTGATCAACGAGCTGGCAGGCGCGGGATTGGCGATCACCGATGCGAAGCCATCGTAGCGGCTGACGTCGCTGGTGCGCGCAGGACTGGCGATCACCGGGATATCCGGGGGGGTAACCCTGATGGCACCATCCGTGGGGTCGACACCCGCCTGCGGGGCGGGGTTGAGCGTGAGATGGGTTTCGTTGAGCGTGGCTTCGACCAGATCGACCCGCAGCGTGCCGCTGGCACCAGCGGCAACCCGGAACTGGAGTTCCAGCAGGCTGCCATAGGCGCAGTCGAGTGCATGCAGCCGGCTCATCTCGATGGCCAGGCTGCCCGGTCCGCGGCCGGTTTCGCGCAACAGGAAGTCACCGGTGAGGTTGCCAGGACCGACGCTGACCAGTTCCAGTTGACCCGGATCCCAGGCCAGTTTCAGGGCAACCGCATCGAGGGAAATGTGGTCGAGGCCGGGTTCGATGGCAGCGAGCATCACCGGCACGCTGACCAGCCCGCCAGCCGTGGCGTTGAGGTGGGTCGGAATGTTGACCAGCGGGTCGTCGCCTCGGAAGTTGAGCAGATCGACATCGGCCGGGATGTCGGCGATTTCGGCGCGGTTGAAGCTGGCGTAGAGGGCGGGGTTGCTCAGGTACTTGAGTTCCCGGCCCAGTAACATGGCATCGCTGCCGTTGATACCGCCATCATGGTCGATGTCGCCGATCAGGCGCGGATCGGCCAGCGGGAAGGCGCCAAAACCGGTGTCGAGACTAACGTTGACCCGTTGCGAGCGCTGTACGTCGAGTGTGGCGTAGCCGGCGTTGCCGCTGTTGTCTCCCAGGTAGACGTTGACATGGATGCCGTCGTCGATGCGGACATTCAGAGCGCCGCCGCTGGCGTTGCTGAGGCTGACCTGGTGCAGGTCGAGCAATTGCTTGGCGCCATAGTGCGCGATGTTGCCGCTCGGTACCGCGCCGAGGAGCCGCACCAGTTCCGTGCTGGCGTTGCTCAACGGGCTGGCGCTCCAAAGATCGAACACGATCAGGCCAGGCTGGCTGCTCCAGTCGGCGCTGCCGCTGATGCCGCTGCCATAGCTGACGCCGCTGATGCACAGCAGGTCGGGGTTGTAGGCGAGCTGGAAGCGGATACGGCTGGCGCCCTCGGCGTTGGCTAGGCTGATCGGCAGGCCGCCGGCGATGGCGCTGATGCTCTGGCCGGGGCCGGCGCTGAGGTTGCCGATGGCGAGGAGGGCATCGCCGCCGAGGCTGGTGACTGTGAAGCGGGTGACATAGTCGTCGCCGACCATGCCGTTGCCATCACCATCGAGGAGGTTGCCGGCCAGATCCCTGAAGCCGTCGATGCGGCTGGCGAGGCTGAGGCGATAGTCGCCTGCCGCGAGCGGGCCGCTGGTTTGGATGAAGTGGGCGCCGTGCCGGTCGTCGTCGAGGATCAGGCTGCCCTTGACCGTGCCGGCGGGGCCGCTGAGGGTGAGGTCGGCACTGCCCATCGGGTTGTCGGCGGCGCTGTAGAGGTTGAGGACGCTGGCATCGACGGCGCGGTTGAAGCGGAGGTTGAAGCCGCTGCCGGTTGGTTCGAAGGACGTGACCTGGAGGCTGGCGGGCGCCACCGTGAGGCTGACCGTGGCGAGGTTGCCGGCCTGGCTGCCGTCGTGGGCGACGTAGGTGAAGCTGTCGGCGCCGGTGTAGCCGGTATTGGCGCTGTAGCTGAAGCCGCCGTCGGTGGTGAAGTTCAGGGTGCCGTGTGCCGGGCCGTCAACCAGGAGGGCGGCCAGCGGGTCGTGCTCGATGTCGCGGTCGTTGACAAGGACGCCATGGTTGGAAGTGACCACGAGCGGGGTGCCAGCCAGGAGACTGTAGCTGTCATCGGCACTGATCGGGGCGTCGTTCACCGGGTTGACTACCAAGGTGACCGTGGTATCGGCACTGAGGAGGCCATCACTGATCCGGTAGGTGAAGCTGTCGCTGCCGAACCAGTTGCTGGTCGGCCGATAGTGGAAGACGCCGTCGGCGTCCAGCATCATGCAGCCGTGGGTGACCGTGCTGAGGAGGGTAAGGCTGAGAGCGTCGCCATCGACATCGTAGTCGTTGCCGAGCACGTTGCCGCTGAAGATGCTGTCTTCGTCGCCGACGAACCGGTCAGCCACCGCCACGGGAGCGTCGTTCACCGGGGTGACGGTGAGGTTGACTGTGGCGATGTTGCTGTCTGACGTACCGTCGTTGGCCTGGTAGGTGAAGCTGTCGAGGCCGAAGTAGTTCCCTGTTGGCGTGTAGCTGAAGCTGCCATCCGGGTTCAGTGCCACGCTGCCGTGGGCCGGGCCGGCGACCAGGACCGCGGTCAAAGTAGCGCTGTCGATGTCGCTGTCGTTGCCGAGCACGCTGCCGCTGAGTTGACTGTCCTCGGCGCCGATGGCGCTGTCGTCGGCGGCGACGGGGGCGTCGTTCACCGGATCGATGGTCACGTTGACCGTGGCGATGTTGCTGACTTCACCGCCATCGCTGGCACGGTAAGTGAAGCTGTCGGCGCCAAAGTAGTTGGCATTCGGAGTGTAGGTGAAGCTACCGTCGCTGTTGAGCACTACCGCGCCATGACTTGGGCCGGTTACCAGTTCTGCGGTGAGCAGGTCGAACTCGGCATCGTGGTCGTTGCCGAGCACGGCAATCACAACGCTGCCGTCCTCAGCCACCTGCGCGCTGTCGTCTTCCGCGACCGGCGCCGTATTCAGCACATTGACGCTGACCGTGGTGCTGGCCAAGTTACTTAGCAGATCGCCATCGCTGGCCTGGTAGGTGAAGCTGTCCGAGCCCTGGTAGCCCAAATACGGCGTGTAGGTGATGGTGCCGTCGGGATTGACTGTCACTGTCCCATGCGAGGGGCCAGCACCGGCGACCAGCACCGGTGTGAGGGCATCGCCTTCGACGTCGGAGTCGTTGGCCAGTACCGGGATTGTCACGCTGCTGTTGCGCACCACGTTGGCAGTGTCGT
>CAZUSF010000029.1:0-16196 GCA_964623355.1 uncultured Thiobacillus sp.
GTTGAACGTAGTTCGAACTGGTAAGACATGTATTCCGCGCTTGAGACTGGTATCTTTCCCGCACAGCCATCCTCCCAATCATTCCTTGTGTTCACGCTGCCCAATCTGCTCACCGCATCACGTCTGATCCTGGCGCCAATCGTTGCCTGGCGCTTGCTTGAGCATGACGTGGAAGGTGCATTCTGGTTGTTCGTCATTGCCGCGATTACCGATCTGCTCGATGGCAATCTGGCGCGCTGGTTGAATCAGCGCAGTGTGCTGGGGGCCTGGCTGGACCCGATCGCCGACAAGGTGATGTTGCTGACCACCCTGACCATGCTGGCACTAACCGGTTTGTTGCCGATGTGGCTGCTGTATGTCGTGGTGGTGCGCGATCTGGTCATTCTGGCTGGGGCCGAGGCGTATCGACGTCTTACCGGCAAGCTGGATGTACGACCTACTTTGTCCGGCAAAGTCGCTACCTTCATGGAGTTTGTCCTGGTTTCATGGGTGCTCGCGGATGTTGCGCTCGACCTGGGTTTGGATGAATCGATTGAACCGCTGGCGCTGTTGACCGCATTGGCGGTTGGCGGCTCAGGTGTGCGTTATGTTTGGCTGTGGACACGCAAAACCACCGCATTTTTGCGTGAACAGTCACGTCAATAGCTGTTCTTTATCGGCAGCGGCAGGTCAGATGCCGCGATAATGTGCAGCCCGGCTTAATTTCAAAAGACAATGTCTATTCAATGGTTTCCCGGCCACATGACGTCGGCCCGCAAGAAAGCCGCCGAAACCATGGCCAATATCGATGTGGTCATCGAGGTGCTCGACGCTCGTTTGCCTGAAGCGGGCAGTAATCCGCTGGTGCACGAATTACGCGCATTCCGCCAGCGGCCTTGTCTGAAGGTTCTGAATAAAGCCGATCTGGCCGATCCCGCCGTGACCAAGGCATGGATCGATTTTTACAACAGTCAGAAAGGCGTCAAGGCGGTGGCGCTGTCAGCCAAGAAGCTGGGTGAGGTCGCGCGCCTGCCCAGTCTATGCCAGAGCCTGGCGCCGCATCGCGATGACAACTTCAAACCGCTGCGCATGATGATCATGGGTATTCCCAACGTCGGCAAATCCACGCTGATGAACGCGCTGGTGAAACGCAAGGTTGCTGCCGTTGGAGATGAACCGGCGATCACCAAATCGCAGCAGAGCATTACCTTGAGTCCGCGCCAGATTCTGGTCGATACACCTGGCCTGATGTGGCCGAAGATTGAGCATGACAGCGATGGCTACATGCTCGCCGCGAGTCATGCCATTGGACGCAATGCGGTTCTGGAAGAGGAAGTCGCCACCTTTCTGGCCGGCATTTTGCTGGAACGTTATGGTGATCTGGTCACCGCGCGCTATGGGTTTTCCGTGCAGGGTCTGGATGCGCCAGGTGTGCTCGAAGCGGTTGCGCGCAAACGCGGCTGTATTTTGAAAGGTCGCGCGGGTGGACTCGATCTGGACAAGGCCGCGATGCAGTTGCTGACCGATTATCGTACCGGCACGCTTGGCCGTATCAGCCTGGAAACTCCTGATTCGCGCCGTACCATGTTGGCCAATGCGGTGGCGAAAGTTGTGGCCGTTGTGGATGCAACTCCGGATGCAACCCCGGTAATCTGAGTTTGGGATTATTCGATTCGGACATTGGCGCTGCCAATGCCGGCAAACTCAACTGCTACCTGGGCGGGCATATCCACCCAATGCACGCCATTCCAGGCGCCGGTGGTGACGATATCGCCAATTTGTGCGCCGCCGACATGCCCGATCCACCAGGGCAGACAATAAAACAGATCGTCCAGCGGCGGTCGGCCGAGGGTTTCCACCAGACAGCTTGCATTGGCTTGAATACGCACTGTCAGGCCGGAAAAATCCAGCTTTCGCCAGTTCGGAATCGCCTCCCCCAAGACCAGTCCGCCGTTGAGCAGGCTATCCGCCAGACGCCATAGCGGACCGGCTTTCTCTGGATCGTTCAGACGGGTATCGACCAGTTCCATGGCGACATGGACGCTGGCGATGGCGTCCAGGATTTCTTCGCGGTGGTAGGCGGCGGCGCGCAGTGGCAGATCGCGGCCAAAGCACACGGCGATCTCGGCTTCAATGCCAAGCCTGCGAAGCATCACAGCGGGAAATTGAGCCGGACTTTGCAATGAACTATTCACGATCCGCTGCGGTAGAACGGCTGCTGCAGTCGCAATCGCTTGACGATCTGGCGCCCCCGCTTTCCACGCGGTTGGACGTGATAGTTGCGTCAGTTTGCGCCAGACCGCCTGCTGCACGGCATAGGCTTGCTCAACACTGGCCGGGCCGGATTCCAGCCTGGCATCGATCGGTTGGTGACTATTCCAGGCTTGGGTCAGTTGGGCGGTGAGATCGAGCGTAGCAGGCATGTTCGTGAGCGGTGGCGAAGGTGATGGCGGCGGTCAGCATACAATCGCCACCTCTTCAGACTGCAAAGCCTCAGAACCCCAATATGGAAGCCCAAACTTCGGAAGCCCGCATCGATGAACTTGAAGCCAAGTTGAGCTTTGCGGAAGACTTGATCGATGAGCTCAATCGCAGCGTCTTCCGCCAGCAGGAACAACTGGATCTGATGCAGCAGCAACTCATGCTGCTGCATCAGCATTTACAAAGTGTGGCACAAAGTGTGACGCCGAATGAGACGCGCAATCTGCGCGATGAACTGCCGCCGCATTATTGATCGGTGTTTGTTGAGACTTAATCGTGGTCAGCCATATCAATCCCTATCCTGCTTGTGAAGTCCATAAGCATGGCCGGGCGGATTGGGTTTCTGGTTTTTTTTGTGTTTCTTGTCCGATTTATGGCGCTTGTCATTGCGGTCGTCATCATCGCCAACTCGCACCACTATTGGCGCCGATCCTGATTTGACTGGAGCGTCCGGACGCTTGGTGGTTTGACTGTTGCGATCGTTCTCAGTGACGTTCTTGCCGATGCTGGCTCCAGCTGCTGCGCCGACGCCGCTACCTAAAACCGCGCCGCTGCTGCCACCGACTTTCTGGCCAATCGCAGCACCACTGGCGCCACCCACCGCTCCCCCAATCACCGCGCCGGTTTTTCCTTCCCCTTTGGTTGTGACGCCCGCGCCTACCGCACCGCCCACCGCGCCGCCAATAATGGCACCAGTATTGCCGCCGACCGATTGGCCGATTGCGGTGCCGGCTGCCGCGCCAACACCACTTCCGACAGCGGTTTTCGCATCGTCGCCGGCCTCGGCCGCCAGCGCCACAGACATCGACAGGACGGTGACGATCAAGTGAATTCGTTTATGCATGGGTTTTGCTCCTTGTGCGATTGAATGAGGTGGGTTAGGTCTAAGCGTTCGATAGGCTGGGATCGTTGACGCGCCACAATCAAATCCAGGCTTTCACCAGCAATGAAGCGCTGCTGACCAGCAACAATATCCCAATCAGGCGCGTCATCTGCGCATTGCTCAGTCGCGCATGCACATGGCTGCCGGCGTACAGCGCGGCAATGATGATCGGCGCAGCGAACAGGCTGTTCAGCCAGACTATACTGCCATGCAACAAGCCGACTGCCAGGAATGTGATGATTCGGATCAGACCTTCAAGGAAAAACAGACCCGACAATGTAGCTCGCAGGGCTGACTTGTCTTCGATGCGGTGCGATAGATAAATCACATAAGGCGGGCCACCGGTCCCGAACAGGCCGCCTACTGCGCCGCCAGTCAGCGCAGCGGGATAGGCCCAGCGAGTCGAGACTGGCTGAAACTTGCCGCCATGAATCAGCAACGAGCGTAACGCGAAGGCGAGGATGAACAGGCTCAGGATGGTCAGCAGAATCGTGGGAGAAAGCGAGACCAAAAGACTGGTGCCAATCACTACGCCGATCAGGCTGAGCGGCAGCAGGCGGCGGATTTCGCCCCATTCGACGCGCTTGAAGGTGACGCCGCCGACCAGCGCGGAGGCGGAAAAATCAGTGATCAACATGAACGGCACGACGTCTTGCAGCGGGAATCGCAACGCCAGCAAAGGCACCGCGATCAATCCAGAGCCGAAGCCGGAAATGCCGCGCACGAAATAGGCCAGAAGCAAGACGCTGATGGCGTAAAGAATATCCGGTTGAGTCATTGGGTATGCGGTAAGAAGGCGGCATTTGACCATGAATGGTGTGTCGGCATGCGAGTCATCCGGGCTTGAATCCGGGTGACTGATCCGCAGATATAATCGGACCTTGTCATCCCGAAGGAACACGCCATGTCGTTCAAGTTGCTGCCCGATTTATCTGTCCTTGCCAACGGCCCGGATGCACTCATTCTGCAAGTCGACAAAGCCCTGCGTACGGTGTTCGCCACTGCGGCTTCGCGTCGGCCGTACCCGGACGCCGGGGTTGAAGAGGTGGAAATGAGTGAGACTGAAAAGCGCCACGCTGCGGGGTTGATGCGGGTCAATCATAGTGGTGAGGTTTGCGCTCAGGCCCTGTATCAGGGCCAGGCACTGACCGCGCGTAATCCGGATACCGCGCGTGCATTGATCGAAGCCTCCGAGGAAGAAACCGAACATCTGGCCTGGTGTGAGAAGCGTCTGAATGAACTGGGTAGCCACAAGAGTTTTTTCAATCCGCTTTGGTATGCCGGTTCGTTTACGTTGGGCGCGCTGGCGGGGGCTTTGGGGGATAAATGGAATCTTGGTTTTCTGGCCGAGACGGAGCGTCAGGTTGAAGGCCACTTGAATGAACATTTGAGCGAGTTGCCGGCACAGGATGCAAAAAGCCGGGCGATTGTCGAGCAGATGAAAGTCGATGAAATGAAGCACGCCGATACGGCCATCGAACAGGGTGGCGTGCCGCTACCGATGCCGGTCAGACAGGCCATGCAAATGACATCGAAAGTGCTGACTTTCGCGGCATACCGCCTATGAGCTGGAACTTGCCATGAACCGGAGTTTTGTCGAGAACCTGGCGGATATGCCGCGGGTGGATGATTTGGCTGGCTTGGAGTTGTCAGCGCCGGATTCCTCCTCCGTTGCGGTGATTGAAAACAAGGCAGGAAGCCAGGGTTCGTTACGGCTTTATCGCTATTTGATGAACAAGCACGGTCTCATCAATGCTGCTGCCGCCACGGAGGGGCTCGCTTTATATGCCGAGCATACGCAGGATGCACGACTGAACCCGGGCAAGCATCCGAATATCGATCGTCTGCTGGAGGTCGAGTCGGGTGGTTTGACGTATTCCATACGCTTGTTGCCGGTTGTCGCCTAAGTCATTAACAAAATGAACCGTCCAAGAAAAAAGCCCGCTTAACCACAGCGGGCTTTTTCGAGTTGGACTAAATTATTTCGGGCAAGAATCGTCGCCGGGCACCTTGCCGGGGATCAGCAGGAATTGTTCGAACGGGCCCATGACGCGCATGGCCTCACCTTTCGGACCTTCGAACTTGAGGCGGCCGAACATCATGGCGCGCATCGGGCCGTATTCACCAGCGCCCATCTCTCTCCAGCGCTTGGTTTCGGCGTGCATCAGGTAGTCGGAAGCCAGATCCAGGTCAGTGTTCTGAACCTTGCCGGCGTAGGTGCAAATCGCCTTGCCATTCTTGGCGGAAATGGTCATCTCGATTTTGCCGGCTTCGCCGCAGTCGGTGCGATACATATGCATGACTTTGTAGCCACGGCCCTTGTCATTCTTGATCCACTTCTCGGCCAGTTCATCTGTAAGAACCGGATTGCCATTCCATGACTGACAGGCTTGAGCGGCCCATTCAGCAGACATCAAAGGAGCCGCTTGTGCGGACAGGGAAACCAGGCCAGCAGCGGCCAGGGCAAAGGAAATCATGCGCATAGTGTTGTTCTCCAAGCGTTGTAATATCAACCGACAAAAATGCCGGCCGCAAGGTTAGCTGGAGAGTTCTGGACTGTCAAAAAAAGCCTGTTAATGAAGGGGTTGATCGAATTAATGTAATGAATTAATGCGGCAAGTACTGTTTCAAGGCGCCGTAAAGCCAGGTTCCATGCAAAGCGCCGGCCAGGACAACAATGGCACCAATCGATCCAGTACCGGCAAGCGCGAACACCGGCCCAGGGCAGAGGCCGATCAGACCCCAGCCAATGCCAAAGACAAGTCCGCCAGCAATATAGCTGGTCCGTCCGGCTGGTTTTTCAGGGATTTCGATGACTTGGCCATCGAGCGCTTTCTGGCTGTTCAGTCGCTTGATGATCTGCGTGGTGACAAAGGCCGTCACGATGGCGGAAAACATGATGCCAAACATGTGGAAGCTCTGGAAATGGAACATCTCCTGGATGCGATACCAGGACGCGGCCTCTGACTTGATCAGGATAAAACCAAACAAAACGCCAACCAGCAGGTAGGGGATATAGCGCATCTTCTTCATCCTCCTCAGATCAGCATCCAAGGTACCAGGAACCACGACGAGAACAATCCGCCCGCGAAGATGCCGAGAACCGCGAAAAGCGAAGGAAGTTGCAATGTGGACAGACCGGTGATGGCATGACCGGAAGTGCAGCCGCCGGCATAGCGAGTCCCGAAACCGACCAGAACCCCGGCAGCGAAGAGGAAGGTGAAGTTGCGGACGCTGGTATGAAACAACTCATCCGGCACCAGAAATGCACCAGGCTGGGTGAAACCCCACGCCAGCAGCATGTCTTGCGTCGCCTGGCTGATGGCAACGGGTTCCGGATTGGCGAATACGACACCGGCCAGATACCCTCCCAGCGCGGTACCAATGACGAACACCAGGCTCCAGATGTGTTCTTTCCAGTTGTAACGGAAGAAATCGACATCGACATTTGGTGGCTGCGTGATGGCGCAAAGATGGCGCAGGTTGTTGGAAATGCCGAATGAGCGATTGCCGATGAACAGCATCATAGGCACCATCATTCCGATCAACGGGCCCGCGACATACCAGGGCCAGGGTTGGTAAAGCCAGTCCAATGTATTCTCCAAATCAGGTAGCGGCGCGATTGTATTAGTAATCGCTGATAAACAAATAAAGCGAAGTGATCAAGCGATGGTTCAAGGGGACTTTGTCTGCCCAATAATCAGGTCAATGCGTCTTTGCAGCGCTGCCATCGCATCCTGATCACCCTCGGACTGGGCTCGCTTGAGTTGTACTTCCAGCCAGGTCAGCAGGGGACGACGCCAGCCGCGTTCGGATGCGGTCTCGATCGCGGTAGCCATGGTCGAGGGTTCAGCTCGGCCGTTTCGAAACAGCAATGCGGCAGCAATCAGCCGAGGCAGGGGATCCTTGATTTCCCGGGCAGCCAGATTGGCGTTGAGGTCATCTTTTGCGGAGAGCAGATTTGCGTAATGCGCGGGCAGTACTTTGATCTCCAGCCCAACCCAGTCAGCGGCAAGAAAGCGTGCATAGGCTTGATCACTCGCAGCTGCATCGGCTGCGTGGGTGTCGAACCCAACGCAGGGCGAGAAATCGAGACTGGCGATGCGCGTTGCACAAGCGGCCAGTTCAGCGCGGGCGAGCAGGTCGATGCGGCCTGATTGGGCGATTTCCTGGCGCATCCTTTGCAGCGCCAGTTCGGCTGCTTTGCTGTCGCCTTCCAGCCAGCGTTGCTGCGCGTGTTCGAGCAGGCTGACGGCGTTCATTTTCCAGTTTGGCGGCGGCGGAGTGCTGGAGCAGCTGCTTAGCATCAACGCAGCGAGGGCTAAAACAAGTAAAAACAACCAGTTGGTCGTTTGATTAGGGTGTTTGATGTTTTGCGACTTCATGGAGTTTTGATCTCCACATCACGCGCAAACGGCCATTTCTTGTTGATTTCGTTGATCAGGTGATTGACCTTGCGCACGCTATCGTCGATTTCCGTGCGCAGGTTGGTCATGTCGGCGGTCGCTTCGCGTACATTGCCGGTGATCTTGGGCAGATCAGCACTGGCTGCTTGCGCATTGGCCAGCAATGCATCAGCTTTTTTCAGGCTCTCGCGCGCGTCGCCGAGGACGGCGTTAAGTTTGGCAACGGATTCCTGCGTTTGATCCATGACGCCTTGCGGGCCGAAAAGCCGACTATCGGTTTTCGCCAGCACCGCATCGACTTTCAGCGATACCCCATTCAACGAGGCCAGCAAGGAATTCGTCTTTTCGATTACCGTCACCACTTGCTGCGCCTTTTCCGGACCGCCGAGGATGCTTTCCAGAACACCATATTCACCCGTCATGCGGTGCGTCACGTTTTGAACATTGGCCAGCGTCTGGTTGATCTGTGACTCCTTGCCGGTCATGTCGGCGATGTTGTTCAGGATGGACTTCAGCTTTTCCAGCAAAATTGGAATTTCCTCAGCCGCATCGCCAGTCAACAGGGTGCGCGAAGCGCCATCGGCCAGAAGCTGGTCTTGCAGGTCACTAGTAAATGCCTTGATCTTGGCGCCGCCGATGAGTCCTTTTTCCAATGTGAAAACGCTATTTTCACGTAGCCAGCGAGCGTCCTTGCTTGGGATGGCAATCTCTAGCCGAACGTTGCCGTTCTCGCTCAATTCCATGCGTTTGACTGTGCCAATCGGGAAACCGGAGAAGGTCAACGGCATGCCGATGCTGACGCCATCTGCTTCCGGCGCGACCAGCGTGAGGCTTTGCGTTTGGTGGAATGCGCCACGTGCATACATCGCGTAAAGGACGAATCCCACTACCAGTAATAAGGTGGCAACCAAGAGTGCGCCCACCTTGATTTCAAGGTTCTTGATTAATGAAGTGCCAGCCGGTCGATTCATGATTGAGCTTGGGTTAGTTCTAGGCAATCAAATTCCAGGTAATCAATATCGGCATCGTAAAGCGCCCGGTTCCATTGGTAATCGATAATCCAGCAATCGTTCATGTAACCGGACATTTTTTTCAGCATGGAAAACATGAACGGCGGGTAATGCACCTCAGGTAGCAGCATAGCGGGTCGGTCGACCAAAAGGATAACCGGCTTGCTGATCACTGCGCGCAGCAGTTTGGCGACAAAGCGTTCGCTATAGCTGAGCGCGGGATCGCGTTTGGCATGCATGTCCTGAAACCCGGTTTCAACCAGCAGCGTCCAGGCCTGGTCAGCTGCCTCGGCGTATTTCAGGTTGCTGCGATATTGCGGGATGAGCGCGATGTTATCGAGGGCGGATAAATTGGCGCGAAGCGGCATGTCGGGTGATACCAGGGCGATGTCTTGCCGCGCGATGGTGTCTTTCTCGGCAAGAAATTCGCGGTGCCTGGCGACATCGGCGATCCATTTCAGATGTATTTGAGTGCTAATGACGCCACCTCGATCAACATGATCAGAAAGAACAGACGCACCATGCCGCGCAGCACGGAAATGGGCGCCATGAACAGCATTCGCGGGGTGGCCATTCCTTCTGCGACCGGAATTACAGTTACCGCCAGGCCGAATGCCAGACTTTTCAGGAGGATGCCGAGCAGAACATCGTTCTGGAACACATTGCCCATGATCCGGGTGAAATCGGGCAGGCTCCATGTTTGCCAGCCATAGACCGCCAGATAAGCGAGAACCAGTGCGATCACGCTGGTGAAAGCGGTCAATACCAAAACCGAGATCATGCCGCCGATAACGCGCGGCATGAATTCGAGGCGCATGGTATCGACGCCATTACTCTCCAGCGCAATTAACTCGCCATTGATTTTCATCAGCGCGATCTCGGTATTGATCGCGGAACTCGAGCGCAAAGCGACGAATAAAGCGGTGATCAGCGGCAGTAGTTCGAGAACCAGCAAGCGCATGGACACTTCAAGCGCGTATTCGGATAAACCGTAACTAGCCGCCGTGGTCACTACAATCTGAATTAGCACATAGGACAGCA
Organism: uncultured Thiobacillus sp.; assembly: GCA_964623355.1. Lineage (GTDB taxonomy): Bacteria > Pseudomonadota > Gammaproteobacteria > Burkholderiales > Thiobacillaceae > PFJX01. Next base: position 9,801 of record CAZUSF010000029.1, read on the forward strand.
GGGCCGCAAATAGCGTGAAACCGGGCAGGATTTGCACTACGGTGAAATAGATCTGTTTCATCACCACGGTCCGCGTGGCGCTGTTGTAGGCGGCAGGGGTCGCAGCGGTAAGAATGGCGTGCGCGGCGAACAGCAGCGTGTCGCGCCAGATGCGCCAGGTCGCCAGCAATGCTGCGCCGCGACGGGTAAGAAAGTTGGTGACGAAAATCATGATTCTGATATTACTACTGAGTTTTCGGCCCGGTCATGGTCAGCGCCAGGTTGCTATGATGCGTTAAAGCAAGGTCATTAACTCAAGGTGAAATGATGAAACATCTAATTTCAATCTTTGTCGCATGTTTCGTGATCAGCGCACCGGCTTCGGCTGCATCAGGCACCATGATCAAGAACGATGATCTGAGGGCCAGCGCTGCTTCAGGTAGTGCCGTGTTAGGTCAGGCCAGCAAAGGCGCTACGGTCGAGGTGCTTCAGCGTCAGGGTGGGTGGACGCAAATCAAGCATGCTGGAAAGACCGGCTGGGTTCGCATCCTGTCAGTCAGGATTGCCGCTGAAAATGGAGCCAATTTGCTTGGCGGACTTGCCCAGATGGGCGGCTCTCGTCCGGATTCCCGCCGCGTCGTCGCGGTTGCCGGACTCAGGGGGCTTAATGAGGCGGAATTACGTGGTGCCCGCTTCAATGCCGCTGAACTGGCGCGGCTTGATCAATATGCCAGTAGCCGCGCAGATGCGGAGCAGTTTGCCCGCAGTGCCAAGCTGAAACGTGTCGATGTGGCCTACATCAAGGAACCCAAGACAGAAGCGGAAAGCACCCCGAATAACGCTATCTGGGGCGATGGCAATTTATGAATCGAGTCAGCCAACGTGGTCTCTTGCATGTCCTGGTCAATGTATTGGGCTGGCCTTGCCTGTTGCTGGCTGGCCCGGTATCCGGGATGGCCACGCCACCACAAAAACCGACGCAGTCGGTTGCCGCAGGCAGCAATGCAGTGATGCTGAAAACCGACGAATTGCGGGCCGCTCCCGATTCGAAATCGACGTTGCTGCTGCGTGTGGAAAAAGGCTCGCAGGTGCGTCTGCTCTCTAGCCAGGGTGGTTGGAGCCAGATCAGCAGTGTGGGTCACACAGGCTGGGTGAGAGTGCTTTCAGTCAGAAAACAGGGCAATGACGTTATCGAATTGTCTGACTTGGGCGCGCTCGGGAAAAAGCCGCAAGGTAAAGTGGTCGCGGTAGCCGGAACACGCGGTCTGGATGAGAAGCAGCTCAGTCTGGCCAAGTATGATGCAGCGGAGGTTGAGCGTTTGCGTGGTTATGCCATCAGCCGCAGGGAAGCTGAGCAGTTCGCTCAGGCGTCCGGGCTGCACGCTCGTGATATGTCTTACATTGCAGCAGCGAGTCAATGACGGGTTGCGGCGCAGTGACACAGAAGGGGATGTCTAACATGAAGCACAGATTTCAATGGTTTGTTGCAGTTGGCGTGTTGGTTGGCACATTCGGCGCCAGCCTGGTTCAGGCGAATGACTTCAAAGACCTGTTCAAAGGCTATTTGAAAAGCAAAATTGCGCCGCCAGCGCAGGGGCAGCCTGTTACACCTGCCGCACCGGCTTCACCGGAAGCCAACGCGGAAAAGCCGGCTGATCAACTGCTGAAGGCTTTAATGGGTGGCAACGTTTCAGAACAGGAAGAGGCCCGCATCGGCAAGCAGATTGCCGGCAATCTGCTCGGTGCGGCACCTTTGGTGCGTGACGACGGCTTGCAGCGTTATGTCAATCGGGTGGGTCGTTGGGTTGCGCTGCAAACCGAGCGACCTGATCTGAATTGGTATTTTGGCGTTATCGAAAGCGATGATCTGAACGCATTTGCCGCCCCAGGTGGATACATTTTTCTCACCAGGGGTTTGTATCAACGACTCAATAGCGAGGCTGAACTGGCCGGTGTGCTTGGGCATGAGATTGGTCATGTGCTGCGCAAACACCATCTCAAGCTGTTGCAGAAGTCGCAGGGAATCGCTGCAATTGGCGGATTGCTTGGACGCAAGCTGAAGAATGAAAACGAGGTTTTGCAGAACGTGATCGGCAATGGCGCGGAAGTCGTCGCCCGCGGGCTCGACAAGGATGCGGAATATGAGGCCGATCGTATTGGCGTTGTGCTGAGCGCGCGCGCGGGCTACGACGCCTATGCCCTGCCGGCCGTTCTGGCGGAGATCGGCCATGTTGCGAAAGACGACAAGCGGGTTTCCTTGCTGTTTAAAACCCACCCGCTGCCAGAAGACCGCTTGAGTCATTTGTCGGACGCGGTGGCTGACAAGTTGGATGCGTTGCCGGAAGGACAAAGCGGAGGCGGGCGGTTCTATCGGTTACGTTGATTGACTTCGCGAGATTTTTGAACAAATTATGTGATATGGAGCTTGAGTGATCACATCGTCATCCGGCCCAGGGTGGCCCAGACCTGAAGCATCTGGTGCAGTGACTACCGAAGCGCCGGCTTTGCAAACTCAATCTGGTGCTACGCCGAGTCGGCTGGAACGCTTGGTTTCAATTGGGATCGAGTTGTCCAGTCAGAGCGATCTGGACGCGTTGTTGAATCAGATACTGGATGCGGCGCAAACGCTGACTAACGCTGATGGCGGCACGATTTACCTGGTCCGCCAGCAGCAGCTTGAGTTTGCCATCATCCGAAACAACAGCCTGGGAATCCATCTTGGTAGCGGTGGTGGTGTCCTGGCGCATGGTCCAATTCCGATGTACCTGCCGGATGGCAGTCCGAATCTGGCGACAGTTTCCGCATCGGCGGCCATTGCCGGCAAAACTATCAATATCGCCGATGCCTACGATGAATCGGAATTCGATTTTTCCGGCACGCGGCGCTTCGATGCACTCAACGGTTATCAGTCCCGCTCATTTCTCACCGTGCCAATGAAGGATCATGAGGCAAAGGTGATTGGGGTGTTGCAGTTGATCAATGCCCTGGATGAGGTTAGCGGCAAGATCATTCGTTTTGACCTGGATGACCAATACCTGGTCGAGTCACTCGCTTCGCAGGCGGCGGTGGTGATGACCAACCGCCAATTGATCGATCGCCTGGAAGCGTTGTTTGTCGCCTTCATCACGCTGATTTCCAATGCGCTGGATGAAAAGTCGCCTTACACCCACGGCCACTGCCAGCGCGTGCCGGTCATTACCTTGATGCTGGCGGATGCGGTGAGTCGAACCGAGCACGGGCCGCTGAGCGATTTTCGCCTGTCCGCGAAAGATCGGCGCGAGTTGGAAATTGCCGCCTTGATGCACGATTGCGGCAAGATCACGACGCCGGTGCATATCGTCGATAAATCGACCAAGCTGGAAACCATATTCGACCGGATTCATTTTGTTGACACCCGTTTCGAAGTGCTTAAACGGGATGCTCGTATCCGGATGCTGGAGGCGCGAGTTTTTGCTCCCGAGCACAATTCAGAGGTGCTGCAAGCAGAATACGAAAGCTATTGTGAACAACTTGATCAGGCGCGCGATTTTTTGCGTAGGGCCAATATTGGCGGCGAGTTCATGTCGCCCGAGATGCAGGCGCAAGTGCGCCACATTGGCAATCAATATCAGTGGTGTAATTCCGCCGGGGAAGTGTTGCCGTTGTTGAGCGAGGAAGAAATCGACAAGTTATGCATTGCCAAAGGCACCCTTTCCGCTGAAGAGCGCAACATCATCAACAACCACATTGTTTCCACCATCCATATGCTGGAAGCCTTGCCTTGGCCGAGCCACTTGCACAACGTGCCGGAGTTTGCCGGCGGGCACCATGAGCGCATGGACGGCAAGGGGTATCCGAAAGGTTTGACGCGCGACCAGATGTCGATTCAGGCCCGCATCATGGGCATTGCCGATATTTTTGAAGCGCTCACTGCCAGTGACCGTCCCTACAAGCCGGGTATGTCTTTGTCGCGTTCTCTGGCTATTCTTGGTCGCATGAAACTGGATAATCACATTGACCCCGATCTGTTCGATGTCTTTGTGCGTGAAAAGGTGTATCTCGACTATGCCAAGGCATATCTCAAGCCGGAACAAATCGACGCCGTCAACGAAACCGCGATTCCTGGTTATGTAGCGGCCGACTCACCTGTCGAAAACACAAAAGATCGCTAAGACAAACTTGGAGCAGCCTGAATCATGACCTTGCGCAGCCGTCGTTTCATCGGCCAATTTACCCTCAGCGCGTCGCTGATCATTCTGTTGACGCTGCATTTGACCGGTCTGGTCCCGCTACCGTTTGTCGATTGGCTCGACAACGCCATGTACGACCTCAAGGTCAGCGCAACCATGGCGCAGGGGGGTGATGATCAGGTGGTGATTGTCGATATCGACGACAAGAGTCTGCAAGCGGAAGGCCGTTGGCCCTGGCCGCGCGAAAAGCTGGCGCGCATGCAGAACAACTTGTTCGAGCAATATGGCGTCGCGGCGGTGGGGTATGACATCGCATTCCCCGAGCCGGATGCCAGTTCCGGTTTACCGGTTCTTGAACGATTGGCGGCAGAGGAATTAAAGGATCAACCGTTGTTCGGCGGCTTGTTGGAACAATTGCGTCCCAGCCTGGATTACGACCAACAGTTCGCCGAATCACTGGCCAAAGGCAGTTCCGTTTTGGGCTATTACTTTAATTTCAATCAAGGCGCGGAACGTATCGCTACGCTACCGAAACCATTGTTCAACCAGGACCAACTCGGCGCTCTGGCCAAAGGCTTCATGCAAGCAGAAGGCTATGGTGGAAATTTGCCGATGTTGCTGGAAAAGGCCGCCGGGGCGGGTTTCTACAACTCGTTGCCGGATAATGACGGCGTGATTCGGCGCATGCCGGTGATGATCGGCTATCAGAACAACTATTTCGCCGCGTTGCCCATCCGGTTGACGCAGGCCGCGTTGGGTGTGAATGACATTCGGCTAGTGAATCCGGGGGGGGATGGTTTCAACCGATTCCAGCCTCATGCGCTGGATATCGATGGACTGAAGATTCCATTCGATAGCGAAGGCGGTGTGTTGGTGCCTTATCGCGCCCTCGGCGCCTATCGCTATGTATCTGCGACGGATGTGATTAGCGGCCAGGAGCCGGCAAGCAATCTCGAAGGTCGTATCGTGCTTATCGGCACCACGGCTCCCGGACTCGCCGATATTCGCGTCACCCCGGTCAGCGAGGTGTTTCCCGGGGTGGAAATCCATGCTTCGTTGATGTCGGGTATTCTCGGCCAGAATCTGAAATGGGAGCCGCGCGAACTCACCACGATGAGCGTGATCAGCGTGGTGATTCTGGGGCTGGTCATCGGAACCTTGTTACCGATGACGACACCGCTGATCGCTGCCCTTTCGACCCTGGGTTTTCTGATTTTGGTCATCACGCTGGATGTCTGGGCCTGGAATGCACTGAACATGGAATTTCCGCTCGGTGCGCCAATCATTTCGGTGCTTGGCATGTTCGTTGTCAACATGTCGTATGGTTTCTTCATCGAATCGCGCGCCAAGGGGCAGATCACCAAGCTCTTTGGACAGTATGTGCCAAAGGAGCTGGTCGAGGAGATGAGCCGCGACCCGGATCGCTACAACCTGAAAGGCGAGTCGCGCGAGATGAGCGTGTTGTTCTCCGACATTCGCGATTTCACCAGTATTTCCGAAGGATTGACCGCGTCAGCCTTGGCCGAGATGCTGAATTTCTATCTGTCATCAATGACGCGCATCGTCCAGCAACGTCGCGGCACCATCGATAAATATATCGGTGATGCCATCATGGCCTTCTGGGGGGCGCCGATGGCCGATCCCAATCATGCCCAGGATGCGGTCATGGCGGCGTTGCAAATGCAACGCGACCTGGACGAATTGAATCCGCAAATCAAGCTGAAAGGCTGGCCGGAAATCAAGATTGGCATCGGGGTGAACTCGGGCAAGATGAATGTCGGCAACATGGGCTCAGAATTTCGCATGGCCTACACCGTCATGGCCGATGCGGTGAACCTGGCGTCGCGTCTGGAAGGGCTGACCAAACAATATGGTTTGGGAATTCTGGTCGGCGAAGACACGGTAGCTTTCTGTCCGGACATCGAATTCATGCGAGTCGACGTGGTGCGCGTCAAAGGCAAGGCGAATCCAGTGACGATCTATGAGCCGCTTAGCCCGAAGGATCAAGTTGATATCGCCGCACTCAAGCGCAAGCAGGACTTCGAGCAAGCCTGCGCAGCATTTCATCTGCGTGACTTCGATCTGGCGGAAGACATTTTGCGTAAAGCGCAAAAGCGTTTTCCGAGCAAGTTGTATCTGGTCTATCTGGAACGCATTGCTCACTTCCGTGAAAACCCGCCGCCAACCGATTGGGATGGCGTTTTTACCTATACCACCAAGTAATTCATCAAACTATGCGCATTGAAGT
>CAZUSF010000030.1:0-15538 GCA_964623355.1 uncultured Thiobacillus sp.
AGCGTACGCGCCACTTCGACCACTTCGTAGCATTCGAGTTGGTCGCCTTCCTGGATATCGTTGAAGTTCTTCAGATTCAGACCGCACTCGAAGCCAGCCTTGACTTCGCGCGCATCATCCTTGAACCGTTTCAGCGAATCCAGTTCACCATCGTGAACCACCACGTTGTCGCGCAGCACACGCACGCGGGCGGAGCGCTTCAGCGTGCCTTCCAGCACGTAGCAACCGGCAACCGCGCCGACCTTGGTGATCCGGAAGACCTGGCGAATCTCGGCCAGACCCAACGCCACTTCCTTCTTCTCCGGCGACAGCATGCCGCCCATCGCAGCCTTCACGTCATCCACGGCTTCGTAAATGATGTTGTAGTAGCGCAGATCGACATCGGCAGATTCGGCCAGCTTGCGTGCCAAAGCATCGGCACGAACATTGAAACCGATGATCACCGCACCGGAAGCGATAGCCAGGTTGATATCCGATTCCGAGATGGCACCCACCGCGGAATGGATGATGTTGACCTTGACCTCGTTGGTCGACAGCTTGGCCAAGGCATGCGCCAGACCCTCGTAGGAGCCCTGCATATCGGCCTTGAGAATGATCGGTAGCGACTTGGCTTCTTCGCCCTCGCCCATCTTCTCGAAAATGTTTTCCAGCTTGGCCGCCTGCTTGCGCGCCAGCGTGACGTCACGGAACTTGCCCTGACGGAACAGTGCGATTTCGCGCGCTTTGCGTTCGTTCGGCAGTACCAGTACATCTTCACCCGCGCCCGGCACATCGGACAGACCCTGGATTTCCACCGGAATCGCCGGCCCTGCTGCATCCACCGGCTTACCGGTTTCATCCAGCATGGCACGTACCCGGCCGAAAGCAGAACCGGCCAGTACGACATCACCCCGCTTCAACGTGCCCGACTGGACCAGAATGGTCGCTACCGGACCGCGCCCCTTGTCGAGACGCGATTCGATCACCACACCCTTGGCAGGCACATTGACCGGCGCTTTCAGTTCCAGCACTTCGGCCTGCAGCAGAATGGCGTCAAGCAGGGCATCCAGACCCTTACCGGTTTTCGCCGACACATCGACAAACATCGCATCGCCGCCCCAGTCTTCCGGCACGACGCCTTCGTTGGAAATTTCCTGGCGAATCTTTTCCGGGTTGGCTTCCGGCTTGTCGATCTTGTTCACCGCTACCACGATCGGCACGTTGGCCGCTTTGGCATGGTGGATGGCTTCCCGCGTCTGCGGCATGACACCGTCATCCGCCGCCACCACCAGTACGACCAGGTCGGTCGCCTTGGCGCCACGCGCACGCATGGCGGTAAACGCCTCGTGACCCGGCGTATCAAGGAAGGTGACCATGCCCTTGTCGGTTTCGACGTGGTAGGCGCCGATGTGCTGGGTAATCCCGCCCGCCTCGCCGGCAGCCACCTTGGTGCGACGAATCGCATCCAGCAAGGAGGTTTTGCCGTGGTCGACGTGACCCATCACGGTCACCACCGGTGCACGCGGCATTTGTTCATGTTCGACCTGGACACCACTTTCCTCCAGATAGGATTCCGGCGTATCGATCGGCGCGGGCTTGGCGATATGACCAAGTTCCTCGACCAGGATCATCGCGGTTTCCTGATCCAGCACCTGGTTGATGGTGACCATCGATCCCATCTTCATCAGCGCCTTGATCACTTCGGCAGCCTTCACCGACATCTTGTGCGCGAGATCGGCCACGCTGATGGTTTCCGGCACCAGCACTTCACGCACCACAGCTTCCACCGGGGCCTGCGGCACGTTTTCATGATGGTCAGACTTATGACGACCACCTTTCTTGCTACGCCAGCCATCGCCGCTATCGCTGCCACCGCGCGTCTTCAGGCCCGGACGCTTGCCGGCGACCGGCTCATCCTTGCCCTTCTTGGCTGCGGCTTTCTCGGGTTTCGGTTTCACCGAAGGCTTGACGCTGGGGCGAACTTCAGCCGGCTTGGCCTCGACAGGCTTGACTTCGGGCGGCGGTGCATCCTTGGCCGCCTTGGCCGCTTCTTCTGCCCGCCGACGCGCTGCTTCACGATCCTGCTTGGCCTTGTGCTCGGCTTCCTGAATCGCCCGCAAAGCCGCATGCCGCTTGGCTTCCTGCTCACGTGCCTGACGTTCGGCGGGACTCAGAATCGAGGGCCGAACGGAAGGCGTCGCAGGCGCTGCCGCCTCGATAACCGCATCGACCGGAGCTGCATTTTCCGGCTCGACCGGAGCCGGCTGTTCGATGCTTTCGGGTTCCGCTGCAACAGATGCAGCTTCAACTGCCGCCAGCGCAACCGGCTCGGCCGCAATTTCTTCTGCTGGCGCAACAACGGGCGCTTCAGCGATCACCTCGGGCACGGCCTCGGTAAGCGCTTGAACCGCGACCTCGTCTACCTTCTCGACCGCTTCCGGCAGAACCGGCGTAGCGCCGACTTCGGCCAGCGCCACAGCAACTGGCAACTCCGTTTCCGGCGCGGCAAGCTCATGCGGCACAACATCATGCGGCGCAACCTCGTGTGTCGCGGCTTCATGTCCAGCGCCTTCGCGCTTGACCAGCACGCGTTTCTTACGCACCTCAACCTGCACGGTTCGAGTCCGACCCGTGCTATCCGCAGTTTTGATTTCGCTCGATTGCTTGCGAGTCAGCGTGATCTTGGTTTTCGGCTCTTGCGCACCATGTTTGCCACGCAAGTAATCCAGCAATAATGATTTATCCGTATCACTCAGCGCATCGGTGACGCCTTTAACGGTGACTCCAGCTGCCTGCAACTGCTTTACCAGCAGCGCAGGATCAACCTTGAGTTCAGTAGCGAACTGTTCGACGTTCATGATTTCCTCGTCAGGCCCCTGCCAGAATTGGCGCACGCGCGGTCATGATGAGCGACTTGGCTCGCTCATCGTCCATGCCGACCAGCTCAACCAGCTCATCGACGGCCAAATCGGCCAGATCATTGGCATTGTTGATGCCTTTGGCGGAGAGAAGCGTGGCGGTATCTTCATCCATGCCGGCCACACTCATCAGATCGGCAGAAGCGCTTTCCACCGCCTCTTCCTTCACGATGGCGGCAGTCAGCAACGCATCACGCGCACGCGAACGCAGCTCATTGACGGTTTCTTCTCCAAACGCCTCGATCTCCAGCATTTCGGCGAGTGGCACATAAGCCACTTCCTCCAGACTGGTAAAGCCTTCCTCGACCAGAACCTGCGCCACATCCTCATCGACATCCAGCTTGACCATGAACATCTTGATCAGGCCGGAAGATTCCTGTTCGTGCTTCTGTTCAGCTTCTTCGACGGACAGGATATTGATTGTCCAACCGCACAATTCGGAGGCCAGACGCACGTTCTGTCCATAACGACCGATGGCGACTTCGACCTGATCCGGTTCGACGACCACATCCATCGCATGTTTGTCTTCATCAACCACGATGCTCGACACCACCGCCGGCGATAAGGCGTTGATGACGAATTGCGCCGGATCGCTTGACCACAACACGATATCGACCCGTTCACCATTCAACTCATTGGTCACCGCAGTGACCCGGGTGCCGCGCACGCCGATGCAGGTGCCTTGCGGATCAACGCGCGGATCGTTCGACTTGACCGCGATTTTGGCGCGCATACCCGGATCGCGAGCGGCAGCCTTGATTTCGACAATGCCTTCCTCGACTTCAGGCACTTCGAGCCGGAACAATTCCATGATGAACTGCGGCGCAGTGCGCGACAGCATCAACTGGGGACCGCGTCCGCCACGTTCGACGCGCATCAGATAGGCGCGCACACGATCACCAACGCGCAGGTTTTCTTTCGGAATCATCTGGTCTTTTTCCAGACGCCCCTCGATGCGACCCGATTCGATCACCGCGCTGCCACGCTCCATACGCTTGACTGTGCCGGACACCAGCGCATCGTTACGCGCCAGGAAGTCATTCAGCACCTGTTCACGCTCGGCATCACGAATCTTCTGCAGAATGACTTGCTTGGCGGCCTGCGCACCAATACGGCCAAAGTCCACCGCCTCGATCGGCTCTTCGATGAACTGGCCGACCTCGATGTCCGGATCGATTTCCCGCGCCTCGAACAAGAGATATTGCTGGTCCGGATTTTCCAGTCCAGCCTCATCGGGCAATACTTCCCAACACCGGAAAGCATGGTATTCGCCGGTCTTGTGATCGATCTCGACCCGCACATCGGCGTCTTCCGTAAATTGCTTCTTGGTGGCATGAGCCAGCGCCGACTCCAGCGCACCGAACACTACATCTGGCGCCACATTCTTTTCACGCGCCAACGCATCCGCCAGCATCAAGATTTCCCGACTCATTGCTTCCTCCGGGTCATTTCCAGGGTTGAATTTTTCTCGAACTGCCGACAACAGCAGGCGAGGCGAATTGGGGCGGCCGCTTTTTTGGGTGTCATTTTTTTGCCCGCGCTGGTTTTTTTGTTGGCTTATCGAAATTCGGCGACAAACGAGCCGAGTCAATCTCGACAAGAGGAATCGAAACTACAACATCGTCCACTTCCAGCTGCAACACACCGTCCGCCTCACCCCGCAAGATGCCGATAAAGCGCTTGCGGCCATCGAGCGGCGCATGCAACTTCACCAAGGCACGCTCACCAGCAAAACGAACGAAGTCCGCCGCCTTGACCAAGGGTCGATCCATCCCCGGCGAAGATACTTCGAGGCGTTCGTAATCGACGTTCTCAACCAAAAACAATCGAGTCAACTGATTGCTGACCCGAACACAATCCTCCACGACAATGCCTTCCGGCTTGTCGATATAGAGGCGCAACAAGCCCGCACCGGCGCGCTCCAGCGCAACCAGTTCATAGCCCATGCCTGCCAGGGTTGGTTCGATTAGTGTCTGCAAATCCATGATGTGAAATAAAAAATGGGCCGAAGCCCATAGAAAACTTGCTGATTATATACGTATTTAACCCATTTCAGCTATTCACCAATATGCGGCAATTCGCAACACATCCAATTGTCACTCACCACCGACCACCCGCTCGAACACAATGCGCTCATCGGCGTATTCGAGCACAAGCTGGACCAGCCACTCACCGGAGGCGGGCAAAACAACCTGCCCGCGATAATCACCATCGCCCGCTGACGTCAATTTGAAGTTCTCTTGGGGCGGCTGCCCCGGATGCCCAAGCCCGAGGCTGACGGTCACGTTCTGCACACCACTTCCAGAGTTGTCGCGCAGCACTACACCGACTTCACCCGGCACACCTTCGCGCAAGGCATCAAGCCCGGCGACTTCGACTGTCCAGCCCAGGCGAGCTAGTTTGCTTTCCATATTGCGATGGTGCGCGATGCTTTTGCTGGCTTCACCCCCATGTGCGACGACGCCGGCAAAGCCGGTATGTACTGTCTTGCCCTCAATGTTGGGCAGCAGCCATTGCGCCACCGATGTCGGCACGCCATGGCCGGCGATATAAACGAATCCGCCCAGAATCACGGTTAAGGTCACAAAAAAACCGATCATCAGTTTCGGCGCCCAGTGGAGCTTCTGATACGGCGCATCCTTGCTGCCGCCAATCTGAAACAACAGCAAGGCGACCGTAGGAAATGCAACGACATGCATGGTCAACACATCCAGCCCCGGCCAGTTCGCCACCGCATAGGCCATATAGGCAAAGCTGGGCAACGCTGCGGCAAGCACCGCCGCCCAGAAATTCGATAGTTTCAAGCTTCTCGCCAGAGCAAACAGAATTGCGGTAAGCAGGATGCCGCCAAAGATAGAAACAAACAGATTCATGGTGCTTCCTGTTATTGCCGAGTGAAAAAATGTACCGGGTCAACCACGGTTTCCCCCGCCCCGGAACGAATCACGAAATCGAAATCGTGCAACTGTTTTGCCTGTTCCGGATCCAGCATCACACTGGCCTGAATGATCACGCTCTTGCCATTGCGGATACCGACCGTCCTGAAATTTCCCAGTTCCAGCGCGCCTTCGGGCAATCCACGCGCCTCGATGCTGAACTGCTCATCCTTGCCCGAGATATTGGTTAAACGAATCTGGTAACGGTTTCGGATTGTTCCATCCGACAGCGTCACAAACAGCGGCTGGCGAATCTGTTGAACGCTGTGCTCGAAACTGTTGCGATGCGTCATATCGTAAGCCAGGTACGCGGTCATCAATACCAGCGACAGGCCATAGCCGACCACTTTCAGGCTCTTCCAGTGAAGTTTCACCGGACCTGGTTTGGCTTGACTCAAATTGACTTCGGAATCGTAGCGAATCAGGCCGCGCGACCAACCCATCTTGTCCATGATCGTATTGCAAGCATCGACACATAGACCACATGAAATACAGGTGTATTGCAGGCCATCACGAATATCGATACCAATCGGGCAGACCTGGACACACAGCTTGCAATCGACGCAGTCACCATGTCCCTGAGCCAGCCTTTCCGGCTGCGTCCTTGCCCCGGCGCGAGCGGCGATGCGGCCTGCATCACCTTCACCACGCCGTTTGTCATAGTGCACCGCGAGGGTTTCCGGTTCGTACATGACGCTCTGGAAACGGCCATACGGGCAGATGAAAGTACAGACATGTTCACGCAATACACCGGCAGCGAGGTAAGTTGAAATTGAAAGCGCCAGCGTCGTGATGTAGGCGGCGGCCGCTGCTTCGCCACTGAAGAAGGCACGCAGCATTTCCGGGGCGTAGGCAAAATACAGAACAAAGGTCAGCGCCGTCCAGAATGAAATCAGGCCCCAGATCAGCCGGGTACCCCCCACTTTGAGCATTTTTTCTTTACTGCCCCATGGCTCCCGGGCCAACCGCAATCGGGCTGGCCGCTCACCCTGGATCAGATGTTCCAGCCAGATGAAAGCATCCGTCCACAAGGTCTGAAAACAGAAATAGCCGCAAAAGGCGCGACCGACCAGCGCGGTCGCAAAAAACAGCAATACCGCCGCCATGAAAAGCAGGATGGCCAGCCAGAAAATATCTTGCGGAAAGACAGTCAGGTCGAACAGGTAATAACGTCGCCCCGGAATGTCGAACAAGACCGCTTGTGAGGGCGCATCGCTTCTCGCCCATGGCAGCCAGGGAAGCAGAAAGTAGACGGCAAAACCAAGCCAGAGCACGGCTGTCTTGAAGCGCCGAAATGAGCCTTTAACCGAACGCGGAACAATCGGAGCGCGTTTGAAATAAAGCTCATGTCCAGCTTGTTGATTGTCCACTTGATCACCTGCAAAACACGCCGACAAAGGCACTCATGGATTGATTTGCCAGCTATTAAAAACAAAAAACCCCGGCTTGCCGGGGTCTGCCCCAACCAAGTTGGAGGTCATGGGACTCGCTAGAGCGGCGGCAGTTCAGGCTAGCCGCCGCATTCAGCGAAGATTATTTACCACCACCCAGTTCATGCACGTAAACCGTCAGCAGCTTGATCTGTTCGGCATTCAGGCGGCCCTCCCAGGCAGGCATAACGCCTTTGTCCAAGCCACCGGCAATTACAGTTTTGATGGCATTGATCTTCGCGACGTCATCCGCCAGACCAGGTACATCAATCCAGAGCCAGACTTTGTCAGTCAGGTTCGCAGAGCCAATATCCTGACGGCCTTTGGCATCATCGCCATGGCAGTAGAAGCAGGCCGCGGTGTCTGAATGGAACAGTTCTTTGCCCTTGGCCACTTTCGCCTGATCGGCTTTGCCACCAGACATTGCATAGACGTAATTGGCCAATGCATCGATCTGGGTTTGATCAAGCGCCTCGGCATACGGCGGCATATAGCCACGGCGTCCCTTGGTCAGCGTCTCATTGATCTGTTCGTAGCTACCACCGTACAACCAGTCATCGTCGGTCAGATTTGGGAAGAAACCGACTTTGCCTTGACCGCCAGCCTGGTGACATGCAGCGCAATTGTCGGAAAAAACCGCCTTGCCAGCGGAAACCACGAAACTGCTCAATTCCGGATCTTTGGCAATCTGGTCGTAGGGCAGGCTTGCCACCTTGTCGTAATAAGGTTTCTGAGCGATCACTGCATCCTGGGTTTCCTTCAGCAGTTTGGCCCGCGTATTCCAGTGCCAGGACTCTTCAACACCATCGGAATTGATATAAGTAATGGTGTTCATGCCAGGCAAGAAACCCTTGCCAATCGGCCAGGAGGGATAAACGATCCAGTAAACCAGGGCAAATACCATGGTTGCGTAAAACGTATACGTCCACCAGACCGGGAGCGGATTGTTCAATTCCTGCAGATCACCATCCCAAACATGACCCGTTGTTTGCACGCCCTTCGGTTGCGCTTGGCCAGGAGTATTGTCAGCCATTGGACTTGTCCTTCACTTCATCATCATCGTCTAGAAACGGAATGTTCTTGTGCTCTTCCAACTTTTTGCCGCGCTTCTTGCTGCCGTACACCCAGAGCACGATCGCGCAAAAGGTGACAAAGAAAATCAGCAAGCCCAGCGGCTTTGTATTGGCTGGGTCAGCGAACCAGTCCATCAGCGGAACTTCACCAGATCTTCAGGCTTGATCTTGCTGAAGTCGACCATCGTGCCCAACACCTGCAAGTAGGCAACCATCGCATCCATTTCGGAAACACTGGAGCGATCGCCATCAAAATTGCCAGACTGAGCTTGCGCAACCAGGTTTTTCAGCGCATCCGGAATATGCAATGTCTTCGCCACGGCTTCGCCAAATTTCTTGACGTTGCGTTGATACTCTTCATCGTTGGCTGAATAAGGCACACCGACCATACGCAGCGCCCGCAAGCGAGCTTCGATGTCGGAAACATCAAGCTTGTTCTCTTGCAGCCACTGGTAATTCGGCATCACCGACTCAGGCACCATCGATTTCGGATTGATCAAATGCTGCACATGCCATTCATTCGAATATTTGCCGCCCACGCGCGCCAGATCAGGCCCGGTACGTTTCGAACCCCACTGGAACGGATGGTCGTATTTCGACTCCGCAGCCAGTGAATAATGGCCATAACGCAGTTGCTCGTCACGGAACGGCCGAATCATCTGCGAATGGCAGGTGTAACAGCCCTCGCGGATATAGATGTCGCGACCGCGCTGTTCCAGCGGCGTGTAGGGACGCACGCCATCGACATTTTCCGTGGTGTCCTTCAAAAAGAACAACGGCGCAATTTCGACCAGACCGCCAATACTGACCGCCAGCATCGTCAATACCAGCAGCAATCCGGCATTGGTTTCGATTTTTTCGTGCTTGAAATTCTTGAACATGTTCCAGACCTCTTTTCGTCTTATGCCGCAGCAACCGCTGAACGTGCCTGAGCAGATTCAGCATCGCGCATACCCTGACGAATGGTGACAAAGATGTTGATCGCCATCAGCACCATGCCCAGCAGGAAGAACATGCCGCCAATCGCACGCATGGCATAGAACGGATGCATAGCAGCCACGGATTCGACAAACGAATATTGCAGGTTGCCGAATTCATCAAAAGCACGCCACATCAAGCCCTGGGAAATACCCGAAATCCACATCGCGGTGATGTAAAGCAAGGTACCGATAGTCGCCAGCCAGAAGTGGGCATTGATCAGTTTGACACTGAAAATCTGGGTATTCCACAGCCTCGGAATCATGTGATACAGCGAGCCGAAAGCAATCATCGCGACCCAGCCGAGCGCACCGGAGTGCACGTGGCCGACCGTCCAGTCGGTGTAATGCGACAGCGCGTTGACATCTTTCAGCGACATCAGCGGGCCCTCGAAGGTGGACATGCCGTAGAACGAAAGCGCGACGATCATGAAGCGCATGATCGGATCGGTGCGCAACTTATCCCAGGCACCGGACAGGGTCATGATGCCGTTGATCATGCCGCCCCATGACGGCAGCAGCAGCATGATGGAGAAGGTGGCGCCCAGCGTCGAAGCCCAATCCGGCAGCGCGGTCCAGTGCAGGTGGTGCGTACCGACCCACATATACATGAACGACAGCGCCCAGAAGTGAACGATGGACAGGCGATACGAATACACCGGCCGACCGGCATGTTTCGGCACGAAGTAATACATCATGCCAAGGAAGGCGGAAGTCAGGAAAAAGCCCACCGCATTGTGGCCATACCACCATTGAGTCATCGCATCCTGCGCGCCAGAGAACAGGCTATAGGACTTCAAACTGAACAGGCCCACCGGCACTGCCAGGTTGTTGAAGGTATGCAGCAACGCGGTAACAAGAATGAACGACAGGTAGAACCAGTTGGCCACGTAGATGTGTGGTTGCTTGCGCTGCATCAGGGTGCCGATGAAAACGGCGCCATAAGCCACCCAGACGAACAGGATCAGCAAATCGATCGGCCATTCCATCTCGGCATATTCACGCCCCTGGCTGAAGCCGGCCACATAGGAAAGCGCAGCCAGCACGATGACTGCCTGCCAGCCCCAGAAAGTGAATGTCGCCAAACCCGGCGCAAATAGACGCGTCTGGCAAGTACGCTGAACCACATAGTAGGAAGTTGCAAACAACGCCGAACCGCCAAAGCCAAAAATCACCGCACCGGTATGAACCGGACGAAAACGACCAAACGACAAGTACGGGCTATCGAAATTCAGCCAGGGCCATGCCAGTTGCGAGGCGATGAACACCCCGGCTGACATTCCCACCACGCCCCAGACAATGGCCATGATGGAGAATTTCTTGATGATCTCGTAGTCGTACTGCTCGACCGCAGCCACGCTGGTTGCAGACATAAAGCCTCCTAAGTTGCCGCTGCTCCGGAATTTCTCCGGATGGTAAATTCAGTGCCGGAAAGCCGGCGAAAAGACGCAGGAGTATAGTTCGCAGCACCCTTCTCCCGCAAGAATGAGCGACACATCAAGCTGTTTTCAACAACACTTGCAGATCGTTCGCAATATCGGCGGGCGCTGTCGAAAACGGCAGATACAGCCGCAAGCGACTCTGGCGATCAAGCACATAACTACCTGCAGAGTGATCAATCAGGTAATCGCTTGCGCCGGCTTCAACTTGCTTACGATAGACAATTTTAAATTCGTTCGCGGCCTGCGCAACCTGTTCCGGGCTGCCGTGCAAGCCGAGGAAATCGGGGTGAAAGTAAGGCACATAGGCTTGCAGAATTTCCGGCGTATCACGTTTTGGGTCCACCGTTGCGAACAGCACCTGCACCATCGCCGCCTCTTCCGGCCGCATCAGCTTGAGTGCCTCAGCCATATCTGAAAGCGTCGTTGGACAGACATCCGGGCAATGCGTGTAACCAAAAAACAACACCACCAACTTGCCCTTGAAGGTATCCAGTGTCACCGCACGACCGTTATGGTCATTCAATGCCAGACGACGTCCGGCTGGCATCCCGCTGTGGTTGAACTCTTCGGCATGCGTGATATCCGTGCCCTTGATCCCGGCCAGCGAGGGCGGCGACGTTTCCGCGCCACAGCCAGCCAGCAGCATCAACAGCAGGACTCCGAACAGCGACTGCCTGCGCATGTATCAGGTGGGCATTGCTGCGGCAGGCAAATCGGCGAGACGATATTTGCCGGTCAATACCGCTTTAGCCAGTTCTTCCAGATTCATTTCATTAAGCAGCGCGATGATTTTTTTCTTCACCGGAATCCACTTGAAATGCAGCGGACAAGCCGTCGCATCGGAGCAATCCTTGAGACCCAGAATGCAGCTCTTGGTGAAATCCGGCCCTTCGGTCAACAGCAGAATCTGCATCAGGGTCGTGCGATGCATGCCATCCCGAAGACAAAAACCACCCAGACGGCCGCGAAACGAATCAAGCAGACCGTGCTTGCACAAATTTTGCAGAATTTTTGCCAGATAGGCGGCGGGCACATTCAGGCGTCCAGCGATGTCGCGGTTCAGCACAGGCTCGCCAATCGGCTGCGTCGCAATGTAAATCAGGGCCTGAACTGCATATTGGCTGGTGCGGGATAAGACCATATCTCACTCCAAAAGAGTTTTTTATCTCGAATAAACCCCGCAATATTCGCATAAAAAAAGGGAGTTTCGGACAAACAGGTATCAAATTTGCACTGATAACCCAGCAATTTTCCGAATCTCAGGTGCCGGAACAATGCCGCATTTGCAACCGGAACCGCGGATCAGGCTGCCGATTGCATCAACTCGGCCAGTCTTTTCGGCACGATCAACGCCGCCATCGCGCTTGCATCAGGTTGAGTCGAATACGGCAACTCGGCGAGCAAAGGGCACGCCAACCGCCGATTCAACGTCATCAGATTTTCGTCGTAGGCCGCCATCTCCGGATCCAGCCGATTCGCCACCCAGCCGGCCAGTTTCAGGCCACGTGCGGCGATCGCTTCAGCCGTCAACAGCGCATGATTGATGCAGCCGAGGCGCATGCCGACCACCAGAATCATCGGCAGCGCCAGATATTTGGCCAGATCGGCGCTGTCGCGCGTCGCCGACAATGGGACTTTGAAGCCGCCCGCGCCTTCGACGATCACCACGTCGGCCAGATCCGTCAGATGTTCATAGGCATCGCGGATGCGCGGCAGTTCGATCGACACGCCTTGATAGTCGGCAGCGATATGCGGCGCTATCGGCGTGCGCAACAAATAGGGATTTACCCAGGCTGGATTCGCCACAACGTTGGCGGCGGCCTGCAATTGCAGCACGTCTTCATTGCACCAGACACCGTCGATCTGATCGGCCCCCGCCGCCACCGGCTTCATCCCGACCACACGATAGCCGAGCCCCGCAAAGGCATGCAGCAAAGCCGCGCTGACCAGCGTTTTACCTACGCCAGTATCGGTGCCGGTGACAAAAAACCCCTGCGCGGTCATCGCCCTGGCGTCCGTTGGCGAAATTCGATGATCTGGCGCCCGTCGTCCAGTTTTTGCGCGTTTTCCGCCCAGGCATGGCCATACACCACTTCATAACTGGCCGGCAGTCGATCGTCCTTGCGGAAGATTTCATAGTTGTTCGCCATCTGCCGCCAGGCCGACTTGCCCATCAATCCGGCGCGGCGGCCTTCCAGCACGGTATGCGCGCCAATCTGCTTGAGATCACGCAGCAGCGCCGGTAGATCAGGATAGGTCAGGGTGATCTGTTCCATTTCCATCACCGGATTGCTGAATCCGGCATGCACCAGCGCGTCACCGACATCGTGCATATCGATGAAGCGATTGACGTGGTGATAACCGTCGAGGCCGGTCGAGGCGGCGCGCAATTCCTTCAGCGTATCCGGCCCGAAACTGGCGAAGATGAACAAGCCGCCCGGTTTCAACGCACGCCGCAACTGCTTGAAGCTGGCCTGCAGGCCTTCGATACCACCACCCACCCATTGCAGCGCCAGACTCGACCAGACCATGTCGAGACTGGCGCGCGCCAGTGGCAGTTGTTCGATATCGCCGCAAAGCGGCTGGAAATGCGGCACGTTGGGCATCAAGCGAGCGCGCAATTTCTCCCACACGCTGCCACGTTGCCGCGCCAACGCCCGCTGCAGCATGGCTTGGGCCAGATCGAGGCCGATCACATCGGCGCGTGGAAAACGCGCGCGCAGCAAACTGGAACCGAAACCCGTGCCGCAACCGGCATCCAGGATGCGTTGCGGCTCGATCTTGACGCCATCGAGATGTTCATCCAGCCGGCGCGCCACTTCATGCTGCAGAAAAGCGGCTTCGTCGTAATGCGCCGCCGCCCGTTCAAACGAATGCCGGATCGTGCGCTTGGTGGCTGAATAATTGATGGCTTCATATTTGATGCCTTCATCCATGCAAAAAACTCCTCAATTCGGCAACAAACCAATCCGGATGCGACAAGAATGGCGCATGCGCGGCGCGCTCATGCAACGCCAGTCTGGCATCCGGCAAATGCTCGGCCAGCCAGCGCGCGGCAGGCAGCGGACAGAGTCCGTCATAGGCGCCATGCACCACCAGAACCGGGCATTGCACCTGCGCCACCGCATACCGCAAATCGACATCGCGCAACAACTGCAGACCGGCCGCAAGTATTTCGGCGGCCGGCTCGCCACGTAGAAAAACACGCTCACGCAATCGTTCGATGACCGATCGCGCCTGATCGCCGCCGCGTGCTTGCAACGACAAAAAGCGCAGCAAGGTCGCCCGATAATCCTGCCCCAAGGCCAGCGCAAACTCGCTCAATACGTCTGGCGCCAAACCATGCGGCCAATCCGGACGACTGACAAAGACCGGATTCGTCGCCACCAGAATCAGGCGCGCAACCTTGTGCGGATGTCGCGCCGCCAACGCCAGCGCCACCATGCCGCCGAGCGACCAGCCGCACACCACCGAGCCATCCGGCAGTGTTGGCGCCAACGCGTCCGCCAGCGACTCAGCGCTGTACGGCGACACGGTGGCCACGTTGCCATAGCCGGGCAAATCCGGCGTCGAACCCGGCAACAGCTTCGCGGTTTCGCTCCAGATGCCGCCGTGCAAACCCCAGCCGTGCAGATAAACCAGTGGCGCTTCAATCATGCTGTGCCAACGCTTGCAATGCTGCACACAAGGTATCGACATCGGCCAGGCTATGCGCCGCCGAAAGAGAAATACGTAAACGCGCTTCGCCTGGCGGCACCGTCGGCGGCCGAATCGCCGGCAGCAAAATACCTTGCGTACGCAGCGCCTCGGCCAGCCGCAGCGCCTCGGCATTACCGCCCACCAACATCGGCTGAATTGGCGTATTCGAATGCATCAGCGGCCACGGCAAACCAGCCAGGCCGACTTTCATGCGCTTGATCAACTCGATCAGATGCGCGCGTCGCCAGGTATCCGCCGCAATCAGACGCAGGCTGGCACTGACCGCTGCCGCCTGCAAAGGCGGCTGCGCAGTGGTGAAAACATAGGTACGCGCCTTGTTCACCAGCCACTCGATCAACGCTGACGAACCGCCAACAAACGCCCCCGCCACACCCGCCGCCTTGCCCAGCGTAGCGAGATAAATCAAGCGCGCATCCTGCTCACCTTGCAAAAGACTCAGTGCGCCCTCGCCACAGTCGCCCAGCACGC
Organism: uncultured Thiobacillus sp.; assembly: GCA_964623355.1. Taxonomy (GTDB): domain Bacteria; phylum Pseudomonadota; class Gammaproteobacteria; order Burkholderiales; family Thiobacillaceae; genus PFJX01. The sequence continues at coordinate 14,944 of CAZUSF010000030.1, forward strand.
CAAAACCATGCGCATCGTCGAGATACAGCCAGGCATCGTAACGGCGTGCCAAAGCCAGCAACTCGGCAAGCGGCGCCAGATCGCCGTCCATGCTGAACACGGTATCGGTGGCGATCAGCTTCACCTTCGCCGTACTGCTCGCCAGGCGTTGTTCGAGCGCGACCAGATCAAGATGCGGATAGCGGGTCAGTTTGGCGCGCGACAGCAGCGCCGCATCGACCAGCGACGCATGATTCAGCTTGTCCTCGAACACCTCGCCATGCCGATCCAGCAACGCCGGCAACACGCCCAGGCTGGCCATGTAGCCAGTTGAAAACAGCAGCGCAGCAGGCAAACCGACGAACGCGGCCAGCTCGGTTTCCAACGTGTGATGCAACCGATGATGCCCGGTCAGCAGATGGGCGGCACCGGCGCCAACGCCAATTTTCGCGACCGCTTGCCGAGCTGCATCGGCAAGCGCCGGATGATTCGCTAAACCAAGATAATCGTTGCTGGAAAAGGACAGATACGATGTGCCGTCAAGCGTCACCCGCACGCCTTGCGGCCCATCCAGCACACGCCGCACCCGGCGCAGCGAGTGGGTGTCGAGTTCAGC
>CAZUSF010000031.1:0-4369 GCA_964623355.1 uncultured Thiobacillus sp.
TTTCGTCGATGAAGAAGATGGGTTCCAGGTTAACCAGTCCGAACGAGGCGGTGAACTGGATTTTTCTTGTCTCGACTTCAAACGTATGCGCGGCCAGTTTTTCGCGCAGGCGATTAATTAGCGCGCCGGCCTGGTCGAGGTCGATGTTGGGCAGGCAGAGGAGGAATTCTTCGCCGCCGAGCCGGAACAGGGTGTCGTAGCCGCGCAGGTGGTTGGCGAAGAAGCTGGCGACGCTTTTCAGCACTTCATCGCCGATCAATTGGCCGTGTGCGGCGTTGACCCGGGCGAAATCATCGAGATCGACAAAGCAGATGGCGCAGGGTTGGCGGGTGCGCTGCACGCGTTCGATTTCTTCCGCCAGCCGCAGATGCACGGCCTGGCGGTTCCATAGCCCGGTCAGTTTGTCGACTGCGCCGAGGCGCTCGGTCAGTTCCTGTTCCTTGCGCCGCAGCAGTTGCCGGATGCGGGTGGCGACGGCGACCAGCGCGTCGTAATCGGCGCCGTGGATGGGCTGGTTGGCGGCTTGCGCCTGCAACAGGTGGCCGGCGATCTGGTGCATCGATTGATGCGCGGCAACCAGCGCGGCGTGGCTGGGTTCGTCGCCGGCGCGGGCATCCTCGGCACCGTGCAGCCAGTGTCCGAGTTGGCAGCGCAGATGCGCGTCATCGGCGAGATCGTCCGGGTTGGCGTTGCCGCCGCAGATCAGCTGCCGGTTCAGGCGCGCCAGCCATTGCGCATGTTGGGCGATGGCGCGATCAAGTTCATGCAAACGGGCCAGGATGTCGGCGTGGGCGAGTTCGGAAGGTGTCATGACGGCGTTGCCTCATTCACGGTATTCAAAGCGGGGTGATTGGCTTGTGGATAGTCCAGGTGATAGCCCTGGGCTTTATCAACGCCTAGTCTGGCTAAAAGTTTCAGCGTGGCTTCGTCTTCCACGCATTCGGCGACCGTGGTTTTACCGAGGCCGCGCGCAACTTCCACCATGCCGCGTACGAAGACCTGGTTTTCATGGTCGTGTGGCAGGTTGCGGATGAACATGCCATCCAGCTTGATGGTGTCGACGCGGATGTGTTTCAGGTAGGCGAAGGAGGCGAAGCCGGCGCCGAAGTCGTCGAGACAGACGCCGCAGCCGGTTTGCTTCAAGGCTTCGATGAAGCGTTCGGCATCGGTGAGATCGGAGACGGCGGCGGTTTCGGTGATTTCGATCAGCAGCCGGGCCGGGTCGGCGCGATATTCGCGCAACAGATCGGCGATGTAGTTGGGCAATGCCGGATCATCGAACGAGCGGCCGGAGATGTTGACCGCGATCGGCGGTGCATGCGGTTTTTCGCTCAGCAGCTGGATCGCCTGACGCAGTACCCAGCGGTCGATTTCAAGAATCTTGTTGCTCTTTTCCGCGATCGGAATGAACAGGCCGGGTGGCACCAACTCGCCGGTGACTTCGTCGCGCAGGCGGATCAAGGCTTCCAGGTGGCCAAGTTTGCCGGTCTGGATGTAGTACACGCCCTGGTAATGCAGTTCGAACAGGTTTTCGCGCAGCGCGCAGGCCAGACGCTCGTTCCAGGACAGGCGACTGACCATTTCCGGCGTTGTGTCGAGATCGGCGCGATAGGCGCGCCAGGCGTTTTTGCCGGCTTGCTTGGCCTGGTACATGGCGGCATCTGCGCAAGCCACCAGTTGGTCCTGATCCGCCGCATGCAGCGGGTGAAGCGCGATGCCCAGGCTGGAGGAGATATGCAGCAACTGGCCTTCGAAGCGGAACGGGATCTGGGCGATGGCGCGCACGACCCGGTCCGCCAGGACTTCGGCTTGCTGCATGTCGGCGGCGGGCAGCAGGATGGCGAATTCGTCGCCGCCGAGACGGAACAGCAATTCGTTGCGCCGGGTCAGGCCGGACACTTCGCCGGCGACGCGCACCAGCATCGCATCGCCGGCGGTGTGGCCGAAGTGATCGTTGATTGTCTTGAATTCGTCGAGGTCGAAATAGAGCAGCGCAGAGGTGGCGCCGTGGCGACCCGATTCGTCCAACATGCGTTCGAGTTCGATCTTGAAACGGTGCCGGTTGAACAGGCCGGTGAGTGAATCCCGCTCCGCCAGGTAGAGCAGTTGTTCGGCGGTCTGGCGTTCACTGGTGACATCTTCGTAAACCCACAGATGACCTAGGAAACGGGCTTCGTTATCGCGCACGGCATAGCTTGATTGGGTAATCATGCGGCCGTCGCGGATGTTGATTTCATGGCTTTCGGCGTCGGCCTGCTGGCCCAGCACTTCGCTCAGATACTCCAGATACGCTTGTGGCTGGGCCAGGTTGGCGGTAACTCGCGAGAAGAGCAGGCTGGCGCTCTGGTCGATCAGGTCGGTGTCTTCCGGCAATTGCCAGATGTGGTTGAACGCCGGGTTGTGATAGATCACGCGTTGATCAACGCCGACGAACAGAATGCCGAGGTTCATCGCCGATAACAGCGCCTTCAGGCGCGCGCGTTCGGTTTCTGCGCCGGCCAGATATTCGAGCGATTTGGCTTCAGAAGACTTCAGATCGGATATGTCGCGAATACTGGCGCGGATGCCGAGAAACTGATTTTCCCGGCTGTAGATCGAGTGCCAGTTGGCGGCGGCCCAGAAATATGAGCCATCTTTCCGCCGCATACGGAATTGATAGCCTTCACCGGTTGAGCCGCTCAATGCATGCTGAAAATGTTGTTCCGTTGCCGGGCGATCATCCGATTCGATCAGGCAGAGGGGGAAACCTGGCAACGTCAGGCATTCATCCTGCTCGTAGCCGGTCATTCGCATCACCGAGGGGTTGACCCAGATCGTACGTCCGGTAGGTTCGATCCAGAGTTCGAGATCGTAGGTGTAGTTGGCGATGGCGAAAAAACGTTGTTCGCTATCGCGCAGTTCCGAGAGTCGCGCTTTCAGTTGATGCGACATGGTGCGGAAGGCGTTGGCCAGTTGGCCGACTTCATCAGGTCCCGAGGCGGGCAGCAGGGTGTCGAAATTCTGGTCGGCCAGCGCATGGCTGGCGTCGGTGAGTTGTTGCAGGCGCCGGGTCAGCCAGTAGCCAATCAGCGTCAGGGTGAGAAAGGTCATCACCACCGCGCCGAGGCCGACGTAAATACCCTGGCGCAAAGCGCGTTCACGGGCTTCGGCGAGGAATGCGGTGCTGATGCCAAAACGCAGATTGCCATACGCTATGTTGGCGAGAATGATCGGGGTTTCGGTATCAAAGATGGCGTCCTGTTCCCTGCCCAGGGTTTCATCGAGCGCTGGCAGGGGCTCGTTTTCGCCAATTCCGGCAGCTGCGACACGGCGTCCATCGAGGTCGAGCAGGGTCAGGTAAACATAGGCATCGTTGCCCAGCGCGGCATCCAGAATCTCGTTCAGCGAGCCATAGTCGCGTTGCATCAGCGGCGGGCCGAGTGCGGCATTGAGCAATGGAATGGCGCTATTCACCCGGAGTTGCGTTTTACTGATCAACTCTTCTTCCGTCAGGCGCAGATTGCTGATCACCAGCAGTCCCAGCATCAGCGCTTCGATCAATAATCCTGCAAGCGAGAGCTTCAGCCATAGCGGCATGTGAAAAAACTGTTTCACTTGAGTACCTTGCGGGTTTCCTTGAGGAAAGCATCGGCGCGCTTCAAGTTGGTTTCACTGGCTGGAATCAAATTGTTGTAGCCGGTGTGGCCGAGGAAGTCGATGCCCTCGGCTTCCGCCGGAAAGGCGAGCAGGATTCGCTTCAGGTATTCCGCCTGGCGCTTGCTGGTGGCTGGTTTGGTGATCAGGAAGAAGGCGGGAATGTCGGCGATATGCTGCATGACTACCAGCTTTTTGCGCAGATCTTCTGGTATCTGCAACATGCCCTGGCTGGTGGTGACGGCGGCGGCGGAGAGACCGCCAATCAGCGAGAAGGCGGAGCTGGCATGCGTGCGATGTTCAACCACCTGATAGTCACGGTCCGCTTCCAGACCTTGCGTTTCGATATGTTGCAAAGCGGCGGTTACCGTGATGGCGAGGCGGTCGATGACCGCAAGCGGCTGGTTTCTCAATGCCTTGATGTCGCGCAGAGGCCGATCAGCGGCATACACCAGCAGCGAGTCATGGTCGGGCACGAACTGGACCAATGGAATGAAGCCGGCTTCTTTCTGGGCGAGTCGGGCGAAATGGGCGGGGGTGATGGTCAGGTCGAAATCACCGCGCAGGGTGCGTTCATGAAAGCGCCGGAAATCGGCCGCGCTTTCGATTCGTACTGGTTGTTTCAGGTGTTTTTCGAGATACGCGCGTAGCGGTTCATAGCGTTCGGTCAGCACGCGTGCGCTGTGGATAGGCAGCACACCGAGAATAAAACTGGGTGCCGCTTGCGCGCTTGCTG
>CAZUSF010000031.1:4469-15180 GCA_964623355.1 uncultured Thiobacillus sp.
TGCCAGTTGTATAGCTCTTTCCGAGGCGCCGGCAGATCTTCCGGCTGGCCCTGGATGAAGCCGCGTTCGATAAACCAGTGCGCGGTGCGCGTGGTGAGGACGAACAACTGGGTCAGGCCGAGTTCGAGCGCAGCTTCTTCGACGGCGGCCAGCAGGGCGTCGCCGCGTCCGCCGCGCTGAAATTCGCGTGCCACCGCAAGGCAGGCCATTTCACCGGCACCGGTTTCGGGAAACGGATACAGCGCAACGCAGCCGACGATGCGGCCATCAAGTTCATCGACAAAAAACTGTTCGACTTCCTGCTCCAGGCGTTCACGTGAACGCCGCACCAGAATACCTTCGGCTTCCAGTGGCTCGATCACCGAAAGAATGCCGCCGACGTCGTCGATGCTGGCTGGGCGCAGGTTTTCCACCGATTGCCGGGTGACCATGGTGCCGACGCCGGCATGTGTGAACAGCTCCATCAAGACCGCGCCATCGACATCGGCGCTGATCAGATGCACCTTGCCGACGCCCTTCTTGCAGGCATGCGCGGCATGCGGCAGATACAACTTCATGTCGCCCTCCGGCAGTTCGCGCAACAGCTTGGGTACCTGCGCGGCGGTGACCCGGTTGATGCGGCGGCCTTTGGCGTCAACCGTGTCGCCATGGTCGAGGATGAACACCAGCTTGTCGGCCTCCAGCGCAATCGCGGCATGGGTGGCGACTTCTTCCAGCGTCAGGTTGAACACTTCGCCGGTGGGCGAATAGCCGATTGGCGAAAGCAGCACGATTTCGCCGGCATTCAGGCGGTCGCGGATCGGGGCGACGGCGATCTTGCGTACTTCGCCGGTGAACTGCAGATCAATCCCGTCAACGATTCCGGCTGGCTGCGCGGTAACGTAATTGCCGGAAGCGACGCGAATGTCGGCGCCCGCCATCGGCGTATTCGGCAGACCGACCGAGAGCATGCTTTCGATATCCACCCGCACCGAGCCGACTGCGTCCTTGACGTGCTCCAGCGCTTCGGCGTCGGTCACCCGGCGGCCTTGCACGTACTGGTCTTCGGCGGCCAGACGTTCTTCTACTTGAGGCCGCACGCCATGCACCAGCACCAGACGCACGCCAAGCGCATTGAGCAGGTTGATGTCGTAAACCAGATCGACGAAATCCTGGCGCAGCATCGCTTCACCGCCAAACGCGAGGACAAAGGTTTTGCCGCGAAAAGCGTGGATATAAGGTGCGGCGGCACGAAACCATTCGACGAAAGATATCGATTCCGCTTCAGCCAATTTCGCCATTGCTTGCCTCCTGATTAAATTGGCTATGAATTGAACTCAGGTTTTTACGGCATTCAGCTAAAAATCTTGAGTGCGATATACGGTTTTAGTGCGACATCGGGTTATTTGAAATCACCCCAGATCGCTTGCATCGCGGCCAACGCCGCCAGGGCTGCGGTTTCTGTACGCAGAATACGCGGCCCCAGGCGCAGCGGGATGCAGCCGGCGGCAATCGCTGCATTGCGTTCAACCGGATCGAAACCACCTTCGGGGCCAGCCAGAAGCAGCACCGGCCCGCTTGGCGCCGGCAGGTCGCGCAGGCTCTGACTGGCTTCCGGGTCGAGCAGATAGCGCTGCATCTCTTTTGGCGTCTGGCGCAGCCAGGGCATGAAATCCTGTATCTCGGCCACCGGCGGCAGTTGGTTGCGGCCGCATTGTTCACAGGCGGAAATAACGACGCCGCGCCAGTGGCGCAGGCGTTTTTCGGTCTTCTCGCCGGTCAGCTTGACGACGCTGCGCCGCATCATCAAGGGTTGAATGGCGGCAACGCCAAGCTCGACCGATTTCTGCAATGTCAGGTCCATGCGTTCGCCGCTGGAAATGCCTTGCGCCAGTGTGATCCGCAGGTTCGATTCACGTTGCGGTTCGGCATGCCCGCTGAGCCGGACCGCCGCAGCCTTGCCTTGTTGTTCCAGTGTGCCCTTGTATTCACTGCCATCGCCATTGAACAGAACGACGCTATCGCCACTGCGCAGCCGCAATGCGCCAATCGCGTGGCGCGCGGTTTCGTCGGGCAATTCGATCAGGCGGCCGACGGCCAATGGAAGGTCACAATAAAAACGTGGCATGGGCGATGCGTTTCAATACAGAAGTTGGACGGACAAGATGAGCGGCAAGCGAGTCGGGTGCGGCTTGGACATAGCAGAGTGATATTATCGTCGGCCTTGGTTCAACCGGAGTTGGCGCATGGTACGCATGGAAACCCCGATTTGTGATTTTGGCTGGAAAGCACCTGATTTCGCGTTGCCTGCCACCGATGGCAAAACCTATTCGTTAAAAGACGTGGCGGGGCCGAATGGTTTGCTGGTGATGTTTATCTGCAACCATTGCCCCTACGTCAAAGCGGTGATCGATCGCATCGTGCGCGATGTCACCGAACTCAAGACATTGGGTATCGGTACGATTGCAATCATGTCGAACGATGCGACCGAATACCCGGAAGACAGCTTTGACAACATGCGTTTACTGGCTGAAAAACTAGTTTTTCCTATGCCGTATGTGCTGGATGCTTCGCAAGACATTGCAAAAACTTATGGCGCGGTCTGCACGCCGGATTTCTTCGGCTTCAACCGTAATCTGGAATTGCAATACCGCGGCCGCCTGGATGAGTCACGCAAGGAAACCGCGCCGGCCGATGTCCGACGTGATCTGTTCGAGGCAATGAAACAGGTGGCGGAAACACAGCAGGGTCCCGCCGAACAGATTTCCAGCATGGGTTGTTCGATCAAGTGGATGAGCTGAGCGCATGCAAGACCTGAACCGGATAGTTGAGCAGGTGGTTGAGGCTTGTCGCGAGGTCGGGCGCGAAGAAGTCATGCCGCGCTATTTAAAGGTGGCGCATCAACGCAAGGTCGATGGCAGCCTGCTGACTGAGGCGGATCTGGCGGCGCAGGTGGCGCTGTTCAAGAAATTGCAGGCGATTGCGCCTTATCCGGTGCTCGGCGAGGAGATGACCGAGGCCGAGCAACAGGATGTCTGGGGCCTGGGTGATGAAGGTTTCTGGTGTGTCGATCCGATCGATGGCACCAGTAATTTCGTTAATGGATTGCCTTTTTTCGCCATTTCAGTGGCTTTGGTGCGAAACCGAAAGAGCGTGCTGGGTGTGGTGTATGACCCGAGCGCAGATGAAGCGTTTTATGCCGTCGAAGGCCAGGGTGCGTTCATGAACGGCGATCGCTTGCCGCTGAAAGTGCCGCCGGACGAGTTGGGCCGATGCATGGCTGGCATCGAATTGAAGCGGATCGACCGCACCCTGGCCGGCCGACTGGCATTCGAACATCCGTTCAGTTCGCAGCGAAATCTGGGCGCCAGTACGCTGGACTGGTGTTACATCGCGGCGGGCAGGTTGCATCTCTACCTGCATGGCGGCCAGAAACTCTGGGATTACGCGGCCGGCTGCCTGATCCTGAAAGAGGCGGGTGGTGCTGCATGTGCGCTGGATGGATCTGATTTTGTGAGTGAGAATCCATGGTCGAGATCGGTTCTCGCGGCACTGACGCCGGACCTGTTACGGCAGTGGAAAGGCTGGATCGGAGTCTGAATAATGCGCATAAAAATGGATTCAAAAATGCTGCAAATCCTTGATGCAGCGCAGCATTGCTGGCTTCTATAAGTTCTCGGTTCGAGAATATAAAAATATTTTAATTTTCTTTATCAACAGCATGAAAACCCGCATCAAACATGGTGATATGGCCTGTTCACAGGGTTCGCATTACATTCCCTCGGGCATAAGTCCGGTGGGCGTTGGCTTGCTCAGGCCCAATTGCCTGCGGGATAATCAGGACTTTCCGCCCATCTGGGCCTAGATTTCGGTTTTTTCTTTGAGGAAACAAAGACATGGCAACACGTAACGACCTCGCAAACGCTATCCGCGCACTTGCAATGGATGCTGTCGAGAAAGCCAAGTCCGGTCACCCGGGCGCCCCGATGGGCATGGCGGAAATCTCTGAAGTGCTCTGGAACCATCACCTGCGTCACAACCCGACCAATCCGAAGTGGCCGGATCGCGACCGTTTCGTGTTGTCCAACGGCCACGGTTCGATGCTGATCTATGCGCTGCTGCACCTGACCGGCTATGACGTCACCACCGATGATCTGAAGAACTTCCGTCAGCTGCATTCGCGTACCCCGGGCCACCCGGAATACGGTTACACCGCTGGCGTCGAGACCACCACTGGCCCGCTCGGTCAGGGCATCACCAATGCCGTCGGTTTTGCGCTCGCCGAGAAGTTGATGGCGCACGAGTTCAACAAGCCCGGCCTCGACATCGTCAATCACCACACCTATGTTTTCATGGGTGACGGCTGCATGATGGAAGGCATCTCGCACGAAGCCTGCGCGCTGGCCGGCACCTGGCACCTGAACAAGCTGGTCGCGTTCTGGGACGACAACGGCATCTCCATCGACGGCCACACCGAAGGCTGGTTCACCGACGACACGCCGAAGCGTTTCGAAGCCTATGGCTGGAACGTCATCGCCGGCGTCGATGGTCATGACGCCGTGGCGCTCGAAGCCGCCATCCAGAAAGCCAAGCAATCCAGCGACAAGCCGACCTTGATCTGCTGCAAGACCATCATCGGCAAGGGTTCTCCCAACAAGGAAGGCACGCACGACGTTCATGGCGCCGCATTGGGCGCGGCCGAAATTGCCGCCACCCGGGCGAATCTGGGCTGGGAACATGAGCCGTTCGTGATCCCGCAGGATATTTACGACGGTTGGGATGCCAAGACCAAAGGCGAAGGCCTGGAAAAGCTGTGGAACAACAAGTTCGCCGAATACGCCGCGCAATTCCCGGCCGAAGCTGCCGAATTCACCCGCCGCATGAATGGCGATCTGCCGGCCGACTGGGCGGGTCGCGTGCAAGCTGCGTTGGCCACGACGCTGGAGAAGGCCGAGACCGTCGCCACCCGCAAGGCTTCGCAACTGGCCATCGAGCGTCTGGTTTCGACCCTGCCCGAGCGCGTTGGCGGTTCCGCTGACCTGACCGGTTCCAACCTGACCAACTGGCCGGGTTGTCACAGCCTGCACCGCAATCCGGGCGGCAACTACATTTCTTACGGCGTGCGCGAGTTCGGCATGGCCCACATCATGAACGGTATGGCCTTGCACGGTGGTCTCTTCCCGTTTGGCGGCACCTTCCTGATGTTCTCGGAATACATGCGCAATGCCTTGCGCATGTCTGCGCTGATGAAGCAACGCGTGGTTTACGTCTTCACGCATGACTCCATCGGTCTGGGTGAAGACGGCCCGACCCACCAGCCGGTCGAGCAGACCGCCACGTTGCGCATGATCCCGAACATGACGGTCTGGCGTCCTTGCGATACCACTGAAACCCTGGTTGCCTGGGCGGCCAGCGTCGAGAAAATGGATGGCCCCAGCTGCCACATCCTGTCACGTCAGAACCTGCCCTTCGTCAAGCGTAGCGATTCGCAGGTTGCCGATATCCGCAAGGGTGGCTATGTGTTGTCTGACTGCGAAGGAGAGGCCGCTGTTGTGCTGATCGCCACCGGTTCCGAAGTTGAATTGGCGATGAAGGCACAGGAAGCTCTCAAGGCGGATGGCATCAAGGTCCGCGTCGTGTCGATGCCGTCCACCAATGTTTTTGACAAGCAGGACAAAGCCTACAAGGACAGCGTACTGCTTCCCACCGTGCACAAGGTCGCCATCGAAGCCGGTGTCACCGACGGCTGGTGGAAGTATGTCGGCCTGCGCGGCGCCGTGATTGGCCTGGATCGCTTCGGCGAGTCTGCCCCCGCTCCCGCACTGTTCAAGGAGTTCGGCTTCACGGTCGAGAACGTGGTCGCCACGGTCAAGGGCATTCTGTAATTTCGCGTTCTGTCATTCCGTCCCGCAGCATCTAGTCGCTGCTGCGGGTCCATACTTAATCGCTAACAAGGAGTAGTTATGACTATCAAAGTAGGCATCAATGGTTTTGGTCGTATCGGTCGTATGGCTTTCCGTGCCATCGCCAAAGATTTCCCCGGTATCGAAGTGGTCGGCATCAACGACCTGCTCGAGCCTGACTACCTGGCATACATGCTGAAGTACGACTCCGTGCATGGCCGTTTCAATGGTGATGTTTCGACCGCCGGCGGCAATATGGTCGTCAACGGCAAGACCATCCGCCTGACCGCCGAGCGCGATCCAGCCAACCTGAAGTGGAATGAAATCGGCGCCGACATCGTCATCGACTGCACCGGCTTCTTCCTGACCACCGAATCCTGCCAGGCCCACATCACGGCCGGCGCCAAGAAGGTTGTGCAGTCCGCGCCTTCCAAAGATGCCACCCCGATGTTCGTCTACGGCGTGAATCACACCAAGTACGCCGGTGAAGCCATCGTTTCCGCCGCTTCCTGCACCACCAACTGCCTGGCGCCTGTCGCCAAGGTGCTGAACGACAACTGGGGCATCAAGCGCGGCCTGATGACCACCGTGCATGCCGCCACGGCGACCCAGAAGACCGTTGACGGCCCGTCCATGAAGGATTGGCGCGGTGGTCGCGGCATTCTGGAAAACATCATTCCGTCTTCCACTGGCGCCGCCAAGGCCGCCGGCGTGGTGCTGCCGGAACTGAAGGGCAAGCTGACCGGCATGGCCTTCCGCGTGCCGACTTCCGATGTGTCCGTGGTCGACCTGACCGTTGAGCTGAACAAGGAAGCCACCTACGCCGACATCTGCGCCGCCATGAAGGCTGCCTCCGAGGGCGCCATGAAGGGCGTGCTGGGCTATACCGATGAGAAGGTGGTCTCCACCGACTTCGTGGGTAACTCCGCACCCTCCACCTTCGACGCCGAAGCCGGCATCGCGCTGGACAGCACCTTCGTCAAGGTTGTGGCCTGGTACGACAACGAGTACGGCTACACCTGCAACATGCTGCGTCTGGTCGAGCACGTCGCGAAGTAATTTGTAAATTTGTGCAGGTTGGGCGCAATGCCCGACCTGCATTTCAGCGTGAGCCGTAAGGCCTGAGTTCAACCCCCAGCCCTTACCACTTACTTCATTCAAGGAGCATCAGAATGGCCAAATTCCTCCGTATGACCGACCTCGACCTGAAGGGCAAACGCGTTTTCATCCGCGCTGACCTGAACGTACCCGTCAAGGAAGGCAAAGTCACTTCCGACGCGCGCATCACCGCCTCCATGCCGACCATCGAGCATGCCATCAAGGCTGGCGCCAAGGTCATGGTCACTTCCCACCTGGGGCGTCCGACCGAAGGCGAGTGGACTGAAGAAGTCTCTCTCAAGCCGGTGGCCGATGTTATGGCCGCCAAGCTGGGCAAGCCGGTTCGCCTGATCAAGGATTGGGTCGATGGCGGTTTTGATGTCGCTGAAGGTGAAGTTGTGCTGCTGGAAAACTGCCGCGTCAACAAGGGCGAGAAGAAGAACGTCGAAGACACCGCACGCAAATATGCCGCGCTGTGCGACGTATTCGTGATGGACGCGTTCGGTACCGCGCACCGCGCCGAAGCTTCCACCTACGGTATCGCCCAGTACGCGCCGACCGCCTGCGCCGGCATGCTGGTTTCGGAAGAATTGCTGGCCCTGGACAAGGCATTGGCCAACCCGGCCCGCCCGATGGTCGCCATCGTCGGCGGTTCCAAGGTGTCGACCAAACTGACCGTGCTGGAAGCGCTGTCCGAGAAGTGCGAACAATTGGTGGTCGGCGGTGGCATTGCCAACACCTTCCTGGCCGCCACCGGCAAGAACGTCGGCAAGTCGCTGTGTGAACACGACCTGGTGCCCACCGCACAGGCCCTGATCAGCAAGATGACCGCGCGTGGCGCCACCATCCCGATCGCGATCGACGTGGTTTGCGGCAAGAAATTCGATGCCGCCGAGCCGGCTGTCGCCAAGGCTGCTGGCGATGTGTCTGACGACGACATGATTTTTGACATCGGACCCAAGTCCGCACAAGAACTGGTCGACATCATCATGAAGGCGGGCACCGTGGTCTGGAATGGCCCGGTTGGCGTGTTTGAATTCGATCAGTTCGGCGAAGGCACCAAGGCCATCGCGATGGCAATTGCCAGCACCAAGGCATTCACGCTGGCCGGCGGTGGCGACACCATTGCCGCCATCCAGAAGTACGACATCTACGACAAGGTGTCTTACATCTCGACCGCGGGTGGCGCATTCCTGGAATACCTGGAAGGCAAAGTGTTGCCAGCCGTGGATATTCTGGAAAAGCGGGCGGCAGGCTGATTCAGTAGGAACGACGGGTCGCCAATGGCGCCCGCGACACCCTTTTTCGCGGGCATGCCCGTTCCTACGATTTCAGGATAAATAATGCTGCGCAGAACAAAAATTGTCGCCACCCTGGGTCCGGCTTGTTCGGACCCGAAAATTCTGGACAAGATGATCGAAGGCGGGGTGGATGTGGTCCGCCTCAACTTTTCTCACGGCACTCCGGAAGAACATCAACAACGCTGTGAACTGGTGCGTTCTCTGGCCAAGACGCGTGGCCGCGCGGTCGGCGTCCTGGTTGATCTGCAAGGCCCCAAGATCCGTATCGGCAAGTTCAAGGATGGCAAGATCACGCTGAATCCGGGCGATCAATTCATTCTGGATGCCACCTGTGAACTGGGTGACCAGACCCGGGTCGGCCTTGACTACAAAGAACTCATCAACGATGTGGCGCGCGGCGCCACGCTACTGCTCGACGATGGCCGCATCGAAATGTGGGTCGAGGAAGTGAATGGCCATGAAGTCTTTTGCAAGGTCGTGCAAGGCGGTGTGCTGTCGAACAACAAAGGCATCAACCGCAAGGGGGGGGGGCTTTCTGCCTCGGCACTGACTGAAAAGGACATGGAAGACATCAAGACCGCCGCGCTGATCAAGGCGGATTATCTGGCGGTCTCCTTTCCTCGTTCCGCAGCCGATGTCGAACTGGCGCGTGGGTTGCTGCATGCGGCAGGCGGCAAGGCCTGGATTGTCGCCAAGATCGAACGTGCCGAAGCGATCGAGGCATTGGAAGAAATCGTCAACGCTTCCGACGCCATCATGGTCGCGCGTGGCGACCTTGGCGTTGAAGTCGGCGATGCGGCCGTGCCGGCCTTGCAGAAACGCATGATCCGTACCGCGCGTGAGCAGAACAAGGTGGTGATCACCGCGACGCAGATGATGGAATCGATGATTTCCAGTCCGATCCCGACTCGCGCGGAGGTTTCCGACGTCGCCAATGCGGTGCTGGATGGCACCGATGCAGTGATGTTGTCTGCGGAAACAGCGGCCGGTCTATATCCGGTGGAAGCCATTTCGGCAATGAATCGGGTCTGCCTGGAAGCCGAAAAGGAACTGGAAGCGAATTTTGGCAACCGCATGCTCGATCACGGTTTCCTGCGCGTGGATGAAGCGATCGCCATGTCGGCTGCTTTTACCGCGTTGCACCTGAACATCAAGGCGATTGCGGCGATGACCCAGTCCGGCTCGACGGCGTTGTGGATGTCGCGCATCAGCACGCACGTGCCGATCTATGCCTTGACGCCCGAAACAGAAACCCGTAGAAAAGTGACGCTTTTCCGGGGCGTGTATCCGGTCAATTTCCGCCCCTCCACCAACGAACGCGACCAACTGCTTGCCGAGGCCGAAGATGAACTTCGACGTCGGGGGGCAGTCCGTAACGGAGACCTGATTCTGCTCACCATTGGCGAGCCGATCGGGAAACCTGGCGGCACCAATACCATGAAGATCGTTCGCGTCGGCGAACATAAAAAAGCTTGATTACGTTCACTCTTACGCTCACCCAATAGGAGATTTACAGATGGCTCTGATTTCCCTGCGTCAACTGCTCGACCACGCTGCTGAAAATGGCTACGGCCTGCCGGCTTTCAACGTCAACAATATGGAACAAGTCCAGGCAATCATGCAGGCTGCCAACGCTTCCAACAGCCCGGTGATTCTGCAGGGTTCCGCCGGTGCGCGTTCTTACGCCGGTGAGCCGTTCCTGCGTCACCTGATCCTGGCTGCGATCGAGCAATACCCGCACATCCCGGTCTGTATGCATCAGGATCACGGCGCATCGCCCAGCATCTGCTTCCGTTCCATCCAGTCCGGCTTCAGTTCGGTGATGATGGACGGTTCCCTCGGCACCGATGGCAAGACCCCTTCGACTTACGAATACAACGTTGACACCACTGCGCATGTGACTGAACTGGCGCATGCCTGCGGCGTTTCCGTTGAAGGCGAGTTGGGTTGCCTGGGCTCCCTGGAAACCGGCAAAGCCGGCGAGGAAGATGGTCACGGCGCCGAAGGCGTGCTGGACCATTCCGCATTGCTGACCGATCCCGATGAAGCCGCCGACTTCGTTTCCAAGACTCGCGTCGATGCGCTGGCCATCGCCATCGGCACCAGCCACGGCGCTTACAAGTTCACCCAGAAGCCCACCGGCAAGGTGCTGCGCATCGACCGCGTGAAGGAAATCCACGAGCGCATCCCCAACGTGCACCTGGTGATGCACGGCTCGTCCTCCGTGCCGGAAGACTGGCTCGCCATCATCAACAGCTACGGCGGCGACATGGGCCAGACCTACGGCGTGCCGGTCAGCGAAATCGTTGAAGGCATCAAGAACGGCGTGCGCAAGGTCAACATCGATACCGACCTGCGCATGGCTTCCACCGGCGCAATCCGCAAGCATCTGGCCGAGAACAAGTCCAACTTCGACCCGCGCAAGTTCCT
>CAZUSF010000032.1:0-2695 GCA_964623355.1 uncultured Thiobacillus sp.
TGGTGCCCCCGACACGAATCGAACGTGTGACCCTCCCCTTAGGAGGGGGATGCTCTATCCACTGAGCTACGGGGGCATGTCAGAAAAACGGCACAATACGACGAACGCGGATCAGGCCTGAAAACGGCGCGGATTTTAACTCACACACGCGGCCTGATTTATCGAAATTCAGGTGCCATCTATGCGTCAGAAGCGTGTCAGGACATGAATATTGAGCTTGTCCCCCCCTCTTCAGAGGCCAATAATCAAAGCATTCCCCGCAACCCATCAGAAAGAGCTGTCATGAGCTATCTCACACAACAAAACCGTGCTGATATTCGCGCCGCATTGGAAGCCCAACGCAGCAAATTGATCAAGGCGATGCAAGCCGCTATGGAAGAAAGCGGCCAGACGCAATTCTCCGAAGTACTCGGCCGTGCCTCGGGAGATAGTGCCGATGAGGCTCTGGCGGTGACGCTGGGTGATCTTTCGGCGGCGCGACTGGATCATGAAGTTCGCGCTCTGCAAGCGCTGGAAAACGCACGTTTGCGACTTGATGATGAAGATTTTGGTCTGTGCGTCGACTGTGAAGCGGAGATTCCCGTCGCGCGCCTGATCGCCAACCCGGTGTCGACCCGTTGCATTGCCTGCCAAAACCATTTCGAGCACACCCACGCTGGTCAGCAACACGGCTCTATCTGAAACCGTTGCCGATTGCTTGCGGGCGGCTCAACCGCCCGTTTTTCTTTTTTGGGCGCAAGCCCGCCAGTTGATAAGCCTGCATGCCTTACCTCACCCTAGATAACGTTTCCCTCGCGTTTGGCCATTGGCCGCTCCTCGACGGCGCTTCCCTGGTCATCGACAAATCCGAACGCATTGGCCTGATCGGTCGTAATGGGGCTGGCAAATCCAGCCTGCTGAAAGTGGTTGCCGGCGAGATTCACGCCGATGATGGCGTGGTCTGGCGCAAGCCCGACTTGCGCCTGGCATTTGTCGCGCAGGAGCCCAGTTTCACCGCCGGTCATACGGTTTTCGAAGCGGTTGCCGCTGGCGCGGGGCCGGCGCACGGATTGTTGAGCGCGTATCACGCCGCCGCGCATGAAGCTGCCAGCGGTGAGAGCCACGCGATGGCCGAGCTGGCGCGTTTGTCGCACGAACTCGAAGTGCATGATGTCTGGCGTTTGAACAGCCGGGTGGAGGAAGTCATCGCCCGCTTCGAACTGCCCGCCGATGCGTTGATCGAAACCCTTTCCGGCGGCAACAAGAAGCGGGTCGCGCTGGCGCGGGCACTCGCTTCCGAGCCGGAATTGCTGTTGCTCGACGAGCCGACCAACCACCTTGATTTCAACGCCATCGAATGGCTGGAAAACCAGTTGGCCGAGTTTGTCGGCGCGTTGCTGTTCATCACCCACGACCGCGCGTTTCTTGACCGGGTGGCAAACCGGATCATCGAACTGGATCGCGGCCAGTTGCGCCAGTACCAGGGCAATTTCTCGGCCTACCAGATCAGGAAAGCGGAGCAACTGGAAGTGGAAGCGGCGCAAAACCGCAAGTTCGACAAATTCTGGAAGCAGGAAGAAGTCTGGATCCGCAAAGGGGTTGAGGCGCGCCGGACGCGAAACGAAGGCCGCGTCTTGCGCCTGGAATCGTTACGCCGGGAACGCGCGGCGCGCCGCGAAAGACTCGGCCAGGTTGGTTTTGCGCTCGATGCCGGCGGGCGTTCCGGTCAGTTGATTGCCGAATTCGATCACGTCAGCCACGGCTATGGCGACAAGGTGCTGATCCACGACTTCAGCACCCGCATCCTGCGCGGTGACAAGCTAGGCTTGATCGGCCCGAATGGCGCCGGCAAGACCACATTGATCAAGCTGATCCTGGGCGAAATCGAACCGACTGCAGGCCGCATCAAGCGCGGCACGCGCCAGGAAGTGGCCTATTTCGACCAGTTCCGCAACCAGCTCGACGACGAGAAGACGCTGATCGAAACCATCGCGCCGGGTTCTGATTACGTCGAGATTGGTGGCCAGCGGAAACATATCATCGGTTATCTGGAAGAGTTCCTGTTCCCCGCCGACCGTGCTCGCGCCAAGGTGTCCTCTCTCTCCGGTGGCGAACGCAACCGGCTGTTACTGGCGCGTCTTTTCGCGCGACCTGCCAATATCCTGGTGCTCGACGAGCCGACCAACGACCTCGACATCGACACGCTGGAACTGCTTGAACAACTGCTGCAGGACTACGCCGGCACGGTGATTCTGGTGTCACATGACCGCGCATTTCTTGACAACGTGGCGACGCAATCCATCGTCTTTGCCGGGAGTGTAGGTAACCCAGGCCAATTGCTGGAGCTGCCCGGCGGTTACTCGGATTGGCTCAGCTGGCGTGATCGGGTGACGGCGGAATCAGCGGCCACGGCAACCGCCACAGACAAATCGCTCCCTAAGCCGGCTGGCAAATCCGCACCACCGGCGGTTGTCGCCAAAGCACGCAAATCCGGCTTGTCGTACAAGGAACAGAAGGAACTGGAAGCCTTGCCGCAGCAGATCGCCGCGCTGGAAGACGAGCAAGCCGAGGTTGCCCGTCAACTGACCGACCCGGCGGTTTATGCCGACCATACTCAAGCCGCCAGGCTGAACACCCGTAGCGCCGAAATTGAAGACAACCTGCTGACCTTGCTGGCGCGCTGGGAGGAACTGGAAGCTAAAAACGGGGTGTAATC
>CAZUSF010000032.1:2795-14573 GCA_964623355.1 uncultured Thiobacillus sp.
TCAATACCGCCCGAGCAGGACTTCCAGCACGAATTTAACCCCGACATAAGCCAGCATCAGGCTCATGAAACCGGATAGCGTCCAGTAAATTGCGGTACGACCGCGCCAGCCGTAAACCTGCCGACCCAGCAACAGGCCGCCAAAAATAAACCAGGAGGCAATGCCGAAAACGGTTTTGTGGTTCAACGTGACCGGCTTGCCGAAGATTTCTTCGGAAAAGAAAACACCCGTGATCAAGGTCAAGGTGAGCAGCAGGAAACCGGCCTGAATCATCCGAAACAGGAGTTTTTCCATGGTCAGCAGCGGGGGCAAACCGGATACCAGGGTCGGTGGTACGGCACGATGCAAATGCTTTTCCGCCAACGCGATCAACCCTGCGTGCAGCGCCGCAATAGTGAACAAGCTATAGGCGGCAAAAGCCATCGCCAGATGCAGTTTGAATAGCGGCAGCGCACTGTGTGCGGCTGCAAGCGGCATCGGCGCTATCGCCTCGGCCAGCACCGCCAGACCGGCGAAGGCCAGCACAAAACCGTGCACACCAGCCAGGTGGTAGCGCCATGAGGCGGCGGCATAAATCAGCACATTCAACGCAGCAACCGCCGAAATCGAAGTCGAAAACCCGAGGCGAATGCCCTCGCCACCAAATACGCCTTCATTCAGCAGGTACAGGTGCAGCATCAAAGGCATGACGGGCAGCAGACGCGGCAGCCAGTCGGTTCGGCAACAGCCGGGGCGCCCAGGCCAGAACCAGCTGGCCAAACCAAAATAAGCAAGGGCGCAAACAATGAAAAGCAGGGTTTCCAGCATGGTCGGACGCGGCTGATTTGTTAGACTGGCGCAGTTTATCCCATCGCTCCGCGCCTATCTCATCATGTTCGACAATCTGACCGACCGACTTTCCCGCGTTGTCAAAAACCTGCGTGGCCAGGGCCGCCTGACCGAGGCCAATATCCAGGACGCGCTGCGCGAGGTCCGCGTCGCCCTGCTGGAAGCCGACGTAGCGCTGCCGGTGGTGCGCGACTTCATCGCCAAAGTGAAGGACCGCGCGCTTGGCACGGAGGTGATGACCAGCCTGACGCCGGGCCAGGTCCTGATCGGCATCGTGCACAAGGAACTCACCGCGTTGATGGGCGAACAGGCCGCACCGCTGTCCTTCGCCTGCCAACCGCCGGCGGTGTTCCTCATGGCCGGCTTGCAGGGCGCCGGCAAGACCACCTCCACCGGCAAACTGGTGCGAGTCATCCGCGAAGCCGGCAAGAAGCGCATTCTGGTGGTCAGTTGCGACGTCTACCGCCCGGCAGCCATTGAGCAGTTGAAGATGGTGGCGGCGCAGGCGGAAGCTGATTTCTTCCCGTCTACCGGTGACCAAAAACCGGCCGACATCGCCCGCGCCGCGCTCGACCATGCGCGCAAACATCTGTTCGACGTGCTGATCGTCGATACCGCCGGTCGCCTGCACGTCGACACGGCGATGATGGACGAGATCAAGGATATCCATGCGCTGCTGAACCCGATCGAAACCCTGTTCGTGGTCGATGCCATGCAGGGCCAGGACGCGGTCAATACCGCCAAGGCGTTCAACGAGGCATTGCCACTGACCGGCGTCATCCTGACCAAGCTGGACGGCGATGCACGGGGCGGCGCAGCCTTGTCGGTACGTCAGGTCACCGGCAAACCGATCAAGCTGGTCGGCGTTGGCGAAAAGCTGAACGGCATCGAAATCTTCCACCCGGAACGCATGGCCAGCCGCATCCTGGGCATGGGCGACGTGCTGTCGCTGCTGGAAGATGCGCAACGTTCGGTCGACAAGGACGAAGCGCTGAAGGCGGTTCAGAAACTGAAAAGCGGCAAGGGCTTCGACCTGGAAGACTTCAAGTCGCAGATGCAGCAGATGAAAAAACTCGGCGGCCTGTCGTCACTGGTCGACAAGCTGCCGGGCGCCGGCAAGATCGGTGCAGGTGAGTTGGCACAGGGCGAAAACCAGATGCGCCGCATCGAAGGCATCATCAACGCCATGACCCCGCTTGAACGCCGCAAACCGGAACTCCTGAAAGCCAGCCGCAAACGCCGCATCGCCGCTGGCTCAGGCGTTCAGGTGCAGGATGTGAATCGTTTGCTGGCGCAGTTTGAACAGGCGCAGAAGATGATGAAGTCGATGGGCAAAGGCGGCCTCGCCAAAATGATGCGCGGCATGAAGGGCATGATGCCGGGCATGTAGCCCGGCCCTCACGCTATCAATTCAAAGGTCCGCCAGCACCTTGATGTGCGCCGCGACGCTGCGACCGAGTGAACTCAGGTCGTAGCCGCCTTCAAGCAAGGAAACGATGCGCCCCTGCGCGTGACGTTGCGCGACCGCCATGACCTGTTCGGTAACCCAGATGTAATCCGATTCCATCAGGCCGAACTGGCCCATGTCATCCTCGCGGTGGGCATCGAAACCGGCGGAGAAGAAAATCATTTCCGGCTGAAAAGCCTCCAGTTTCGGCATCACCTCGACCTCGAACACTTCCCGGTATTTCTTGCCGGTAGTGCCGGCGGGCAGCGGCACATTGACGATATGCGGATTGGATGTATCGGCGCCCGAAAACGGATAGAACGGATGCTGGAAGGTGGAACACAGCATGACCCGTTCGTCGTCCTTGAAGATGTCTTCCGTGCCGTTGCCGTGATGCACATCAAAATCAACGATGGCGACCTTTTTCAAGCCATACGCGGCGATGGCATGCGCGGCGGCGATCGCGACATTGTTGAACAGGCAGAACCCGCCTGCCTTGTTGCGCGTGGCATGATGGCCAGGCGGACGGCAGGCAACAAACGCATTGTTGACTTCGCCATGCATGACCCGATCCACCGCCATCACCGCGCCACCGGCGGCATGATAGGCAGCATCCAGCGTGTGCGGATTCATCACCGTGTCATGGTCGAGTTCATGCGTGCCTTCGTAAGGTGATGCGGCTTCGACTTCATCGATATAGGCGGCGTCATGCACACGCACCAGCTGGCTGCGGTGAACCAGCGGGGCGTCGTGGTGAACCAGATAATCGAAAAGATGCGCGGCATGCAGACGATCATCGATAGCGCGCAAACGGGCCGGACTTTCCGGATGCCAATGGCCCATTTCGTGTTTCAGGCACTCCGGGTGAGTGATATAGGCAGTGTGCATGAGAAATTTGATGCAATGCAAAATACAATATTAACTATACGTCCTGCTGCATGGAACTGTAATCCGATGTGGCATAGGATGTCCGCTGAATATTCAAGTTCGACGTTTCACCTTACGTTTTTCAGAAAGCGATAATTATGTCCAGCCATTACCTGCACCCCCTGCTAAGTCCCCGTTCAGTCGCCGTTTTTGGCGCCAGCGAACGCGAAGATTCCGTTGCCGGCGTGATTTACGCCAATCTGCGTAAATCCGGTTTCACCGGCCAGGTGTACCCGGTCAACCCCAAGTACGAAATTCTGCTCGGCGAAAAATGCTATGCCTACGCCAGCGATCTGCCGGAAACCCCGGACCTGGCGATCATCGCCACTCCAGCCACCACCGTGGCGCAGATCATGGACGATTGCGGCAAGCGCGGCGTCCGTAATGTGGTCGTGCTGTCGGCCGGCTTCCGTGAAATAGGGCCGAAAGGCATCAAGCTGGAAGAAGCCATTTCCAGCATGGCAAAAAAACACGGCATCCGCTTCATCGGCCCCAACTGCCTGGGCATCCAGCGTCCGAGCATCGGCCTGAATGCCACTTTCGCGCTCGGCACCGCCCTGCCCGGCGACCTGGCCCTGGTTTCCCAATCCGGCGCACTGTGCACCGCGATGCTGGACTGGGCGGAGTCGAACGGCATCGGTTTTTCCAGTGTCATTTCCACCGGCGCCTCGGCCGACATCGACTTCGGCGAGATTCTCGACTACCTGGCGTATGACCCGCAGACCAAAGGCATCCTGCTCTACATCGAAGGCATCCGCGACGCGCGTCGCTTCATGAGCGCGCTACGCAACGTGTCGCGCCTGAAGCCAATCGTAATGATCAAGGTGGGTCGGCATGAAGCCGGCTCAAAAGCAGCCCAGTCGCATACCGGTGCACTGGCCGGCTCCGACGCCGTGTTCGATGCGCTGGTGCGTCGCGCCGGCGTGGTGCGAGTGAAGACGATCATGCAGTTGTTTGCTTGCGCGCGTGCGCTCTCGACCCATATCAAGCCGACCGGCAACCGTCTCGCCATCGTCACCAATGGCGGCGGTCCCGGCGTGATGGCAACCGATCTGGCAATCGACGTCGGCGTACGTCTGGCCGAGTTGTCCGAGACGACGCTGGAGAAACTGAATCAGGCACTGCCGCCGACCTGGTCGCATGGCAACCCGATTGATGTCATCGGCGATGCCGGCGCACAACGCTATCACGACGCAATCGAAGCCTGTCTAGCCGACCCCGGCGTCGATGGCGTACTGACCATGTTGACACCGCAAGCGATGACCAAGCCTTCCGAAGCAGCGCAAGCCGTGATCGATGTGGCGAAGCAGTCGAACAAACCGGTGTTGTCCTGCTGGATGGGTGAAAGCCAGGTTGCCGATGGCCGCAAGTTGTTCAAAGAAGCGGGTATTCCCTACTTCAGCACGCCGGAACCGGCGGTCGAGGTGTTTTCCTTCCTCTCCGCGTTCTATGAAAACCAGCGTCAACTGATGCAGACCCCGGCTTCGCTGACCCAGCAAGCCGAACCCGACGTCGAGGGCGCCCGCCTGATTATCGAAAGCGCGCTGGCGCAAGGTCGTCATACGCTGACCGAAGTCGAATCGAAATCATTGCTTGCCTCATTCCAGATTCCAGTCGCACAGACACTGATTGCGCGTGATGCGACGGAAGCGATGCTGATGGCGCAGCAGATGGGCTTCCCGGTGGTGATGAAGATCAATTCGCAACAGATCAGCCACAAATCCGATGTCGGCGGCGTTCGTCTGGGCTTGTCCAGCGGCCAGGCCGTGCGCGGCGCGTTCATGGGCATGATGGCGGAAGTGCACAAGCATCAACCCGATGCCAAGCTGGATGGCGTGGTGATTGAACCGATGGTCACCCGGCCGAATGCGCGCGAAGTGCTGATTGGCGTCGCGACCGACCCGGTGCTGGGTCCGGTGATCATGTTCGGCGCCGGTGGCGTTGACGTTGAAGCTGTTCAGGATCGAGCCGTTGCGCTGCCTCCGCTGAATCATTACCTGGCCGACGATCTGGTCAAGCGCACCCGCGTCTACAAGTTGCTCGGCAAGTTCCGCAATCGGCCGGCGGTGGATCTGAATGCGTTGGAAAACATCCTGTTGCGCGTTTCGGAAATGGTCTGCGCCCTGCCCTGGCTGGAAGAACTCGACATCAATCCCTTGCTGGTCGATGAACACGGCGCGCTGGCGGCGGACGCCCGCATCATCATTCGGCCGCGAGCGCCTTCAGCAGATCGCTACAGCCACATGGCGATTCACCCCTACCCGGCGCATCTGGTCACGCAATGGCAGTTGCCGAATGGCGCCGATGTCACGATCCGTCCGATTCGTCCGGAAGATGCGGACATGACGCAGGAATTTGTCCGCGGGCTGTCGTCTGAAACCAAATACTTCCGCTACATGGATGCGGTGCAGGAACTCTCGCACAGCATGCTGGTGCGTCTGACCCAGATCGATTACGACCGCGAAATGGCGCTGCTGGTGGTCACCGAAGTGGATGGCAAGCACGTCGAGCTCGGCGTCGCTCGCTATGCGGTCAATCCGGATGGCACTTCATGCGAGTTTGCGTTGGTTGTCGACGATCATTGGCAGCACCAAGGCATTGGCCACAAGCTGATGGATGTGTTGATGGATCTGGCGCGCGGCAAAGGCTTGCGTTCGATCGAAGGTGAAGTCCTGAAAACCAACACCCGCATGCTGAAGTTGTGCACCGGACTTGGCTTCAAGGTTGAAGCGCATCCCGAGGATGACTCGGTGCGCATCATCTCGCGCGCGTTGTAACCAGCTCAACCGGGATTCTTTCCGGGTAAAAAACAAAACGGCCCGCATTTGCATGCGGGCCGTCTGTTTTTGGGCGTTGTTTTGGACTATTGCTCAGCCGAAATGACAGACGTAGTGGTAAGTCTCGCCTGGAGCGACTTCAATCTCGAAGCTGGAATTGCCGGGAACGTTAAATGATTGCCCGGCAGCATATTCCTTCCAGTCCGTCTCCCCCTTCAACAGTACGCGACAGCGGCCATCGACGGTTTCCATGATTTCCGGCACACCGGTATTGAACGTCAACCGCGCCGGCAAAATGACGCCGATCGACTTCTTGCTGCCATCGGCGAACTGAACGCTGTGGGATACACACTTGCCATCGAAATAGACGTTGGCCTTCTTGATTACCGTGACGTTATCAAATTGCGACATGCTTATTTCCCCTGAGTATCGGGTTTGGCGGCTGCGAGCTTTGCGGCGATGCGCATGCGCAGTGCGTTGAGCTTGATGAACCCACCCGCATCCTTCTGGTCGTAGGCGCCAGCATCATCTTCAAATGTGGCGATGGTGGAATCGAACAGTGAATCGGTTTTGGAATCACGGCCGACCACGATGACGTTGCCCTTGTACAGCTTCAGGCGAACAAAACCGTTGACGTTCTCCTGGGTGTGATCAATCAGCACCTGCAAAGCCTTGCGTTCCGGCGCCCACCAGTAGCCGTTGTAAATCAGGCTGGCGTAACGCGGCATCAAATCATCTTTCAGGTGAGCAACTTCACGATCGAGAGTAATCGATTCGATGGCGCGGTGACCTTTCAGCAGGATGGTGCCGCCCGGTGTTTCATAGCACCCGCGCGACTTCATGCCGACGTAACGGTTCTCCACCAGATCCAGACGGCCAATACCATGTTTGCCGCCGATGCGATTCAGTTCAGCCAGCACTTCATGCGCTTTCATCGCCTGGCCGTTGATCGCCACCACATCACCCTTCACATAATCGAGCGTAATGTATTCGGCTTGGTCCGGCGCATTTTCCGGTGAAACACTCCAACGCCACATGTCCTCTTCGGCTTCCGCATTGGGGTCTTCCAGATGGCGGCCTTCGTAGCTGATGTGCAGCAGGTTGGCATCCATCGAATAAGGGCTACCACCCTGCTTGTGCTTCATGTCGATCGGAATGCCATGCGTCTCGGCATAGTTGATCAATTTTTCGCGCGACAGCAAATCCCACTCCCGCCAGGGCGCGATCACCTTGATATCCGGCTTCAGCGCATAAGCCCCCAGTTCAAACCGAACCTGGTCGTTGCCCTTGCCGGTTGCACCGTGACAAATTGCATCGGCACCAGTGGCATTGACGATTTCGATCAAACGCTTGGCAATCAGCGGCCGTGCAATCGAGGTGCCGAGCAGGTATTCACCTTCATAAACGGTATTGGCGCGGAACATCGGAAAAACGAAATCACGCACGAACTCTTCGCGCAGATCATCGATGTAAATCTGTTCCGGCTTGATGCCGAACTGCAACGCTTTGGCGCGCGCCGGCTCAAGCTCTTCGTTCTGGCCAAGATCGGCGGTGAACGTCACCACTTCACATTGATAAGTATCCTGCAGCCATTTCAGAATGACCGAGGTATCCAAGCCACCGGAATATGCCAGCACGACTTTTTTAATTGCGGTTTGTTTGGCGGGTTCTTTGTTATCACTCATGATTTTTCCTTGGGGCTAACCTTACGGTGCGGCAACACGCGCGCACAACATGAAAATTTCAGTGCGAAGAACCTTCCACGGCATGCACTTCACCGGGAAAGTTGCCGACACGAAGTAGAGAAAGATCGGCCTTCTGGCTGGCATGCTCGATCTCGATACCAATCACGCGACCGTCCTGACTCAAATTGATGACGATGCCTTCCTGGGCTTCCCAGGCATGTGCGGCATCTTCCGGCGAAAGTTCGAAATACAGCGAATCGGTCTCTTTGAAGTAAGCGATATTCATTGCTTCAATCCTCGACCCGACCAAGCAGCAGGTATTCAAGCAACGCTTTTTGCGCATGCAAGCGATTTTCCGCCTCTTCCCAAACCACGGAATGAGAGCCATCAATGACATCGGCGGCGACCTCTTCACCTCGATGCGCCGGCAAACAGTGCATGAACAACGCATTGTTGGCGGCAGCCGTCATCATCTCCGTGTCTACCTGCCAATCAGCGAAGGCCGTCATCCGCTCGGCGTTTTCAGCCTCGAACCCCATGCTGGTCCAGACATCAGTGGTGACCAGATCTGCGCCTCGACAGGCATCCATCGGATCAAGGAATTCTTCGTAATGGGCGGTTGAAAGCAATCCAGCTCGTTCCGGTTCAACTTCATATCCGGGCGGGGTAGATACGTGGACATTGAAATCCAGCACTTCCGCCGCTTGTAGCCAGGTATTGCACATGTTGTTGGAATCACCGACCCAGGCCACCGTTTTGCCCTGAATAGGGCCACGTTGCTCAATAAACGTATAGATATCGGCCAGAATCTGGCACGGATGGTATTCATTGGTCAGTCCGTTGATCACCGGAACCCGCGAATGGGCAGCAAAACGTTCGATGATTTCCTGTTCAAAGGTGCGGATCATTACCACATCGACCATGCGTGAAATCACTTCGGCGGCGTCTTCTACCGGCTCCCCGCGGCCCAGTTGAGTATCACGCGTATTCAGATAAATCGCTGATCCACCCATCTGATGCATGCCGGCTTCAAAGGAAAGCCGCGTCCGTGTCGAGCTCTTTTCAAAGATCATCGCCAGCGTCCGATCAGCCAGCGGGTGATAGGGCTGGTAACGCTTGAAGCGTTCCTTGATGACCTGCGTACGAAGAAAAAGATGTTCCAGTTCTGCGCGAGTCAAGTCCTTGAATTGCAGGAAATGTTTCACCGGGGCGAGCATGTCGTTCAGCCCAGGAAGGTGCGAATCAGGCGCGCCAGCTTCTCGGTCAGCAATTCAGCGTCAGCCTGAGTCATCACCAACGGAGGCAGCAAACGAACTACGCTGTCATTGGTGACATTGATCAACATTTTGTCCGCCAACGCCATCTTGACCAGATCGCCACAGGCGCGATCCAGCTCGATACCAATCATCAGGCCCTGACCGCGAATCTCGATCACACCTGCCTGACCGGCAAGACGTTCGGCAAGATCCTTGCGAATAAACTGCCCCAATTGAGCGGCGTGTTCACGCAAACCATCGGCCTCCATCACCGCCAACGTCGTCAATGCAGCCGTACAAGCCAATGGTCCACCGCCAAAAGTCGAACCGTGCTTGCCGGGTGTAAAGGTTTCGGCGGCAACGCCACGCGCCAGACAGGCGCCAATCGGCACACCGGAACCGAGGCCTTTGGCAAGCGTCATCACATCCGGCATCACATCCGTGTGTTGAAAGGCAAACCAGGTTCCGGTACGCGCAATACCGGTCTGGACTTCATCAAGCATCAGCAGCCAGGATTGCTCATCGCAGATCCGCCTTAATTCAGCCAGATAATTGGCCTGTGGAATCTGCACACCACCTTCGCCTTGATACGGCTCAACGAGAACCGCGACAATATTCTTGTGGTGCGCAGCCAGCGCCTCGACAGCCGCCGAATCGCCGAATGGCACGCGAACAAAACCGGAAACCAGGGGTTCAAAACCAGCTTGTACCTTGCGATTGCCCGTCGCGGACAAAGTCGCCATGGTCCGGCCATGGAAGCTCTTTTCCATGACAACAATAGCCGGGCTATCGACGCCTCTATTGTGACCATGCAAACGCGCAATCTTGATCGCAGCCTCATTGGCTTCCGCGCCGGAATTGCAAAAAAAGGCGCGTGACAAGCCGGAAAGCTGACATAAACGAGCCGCCAATTCTTCCTGCAAAGGAATGCGATAGAGGTTCGATGTATGGATCAGCTTTGCTGCCTGATCACATAAAGCACGCGCCAACGTGGGGTGGCCGTGGCCAAGGCCATTGACCGCGACCCCGGCCAACGCGTCAAGATACATTTCGCCATTCGTATCGAACAGCCAAGCGCCCTCGCCCCTTTCGAATGCAACAGGTTGCCGAGCATAGGTTTGCATCAGGTAATCAGACATACAGTTTCCAACCGCTTGATAAAAAACATAACGGCGGCAAAAGCCGCCGTCGCAAGGTCAGCAACATACCACTAATTGGACGAGAGAAAAATCCTTGTCGAACGATACTAATCAACGAAACAGTTAGACTTGGCGGACGCTCCCAACAACGCCATAGAGATTGTGTCTTCCGTAATAACCGTCACAGAACTGAATCGACAAGCCCGCTTCGCGATCGAAAAAGCCCTGCCATCATGCTGGGTTGCCGGCGAGATTTCCAACCTGACACTAGCCAGTTCAGGGCATTGGTACTTCACCCTGAAAGATCAACAAAGCAGCGTCAAATGCGCCTTTTTTCGAAATCGCAACCAGTTCATGGATTGGAAGCCGACTGAGGGCAACAAAATTGAAGTGCGTGCGCAAGCAACACTTTATGAACCACGTGGCGACTATCAAATCATTATCGACGTCATGCGGCATTCAGGCCAAGGTGATGTCTATGCAGCTTTCTTACGGCTGAAGGCAAGGCTGGAAGCAGAAGGTCTATTTCGGCAAGAACTGAAGCGATCGCCACCTGAGTATCCAAAAAGGATTGGCATCATCACGTCATTGCAAGCTGCTGCACTGCAGGATGCTTTGAAAACACTACAAAATCGTTGGCCCATCAGCCCGGTTGTGATCTACCCAACTACAGTTCAAGGGTTAGAAGCCGCCGACAGCATTGCACAAGCTTTAACTATCGCAATTCAACGCAAAGAATGTGAAGTTTTACTTTTAATACGCGGCGGTGGAAGCCTGGAAGACCTCAATGCTTACAACGATGAGAATTTAGCCAGATTAATTCGTTCATCAAGCATCCCCGTCATCACGGGGATCGGGCATGAAACCGATTTTTCAATCGCCGATTTCAGCGCGGATATCCGTGCTGCGACGCCAACCGCTGCCACGCAGCAGGCGGTTCCAGACCAGGCGGAAACACGATCAAGGGTCGAGAACTTAACTTCAAGAATGAACCGTTCGATCACGCGAATGATGAATCAGTCGATGCAATATCTTGACAGCGTATCGAGACGATTATTGCATCCAGGCAACCGACTGACTCAAAACATGAATAGGGTGACTCAACTCAAATCGGGAATGCAGAAGATTGTCGATTATCGAATACAGCAGTTAAAGCATGACTTAGCGTTAAAGAGAATCCGCTTTAACAATCAACGCCCAAATTGCAATGTAAAACGCAGTGACCCGCTCAACTCAATGTCTGCACTAGGTGCAACCATGATGTCTAAACTTGAGATTAGAAAAGGCAGATTAGAGAGTGCATTGCGGTCCTTGCAGCAACTCAATCCAGAAAACATTCTCTCCAGAGGCTATTGCATTGTTCAAACCCGTGAGGGAATAGTCGTTAGCGATGCAAGCGCAGTGCAGCCAGGCAACCAAGTGAAGATCATCCTGAAAGCGGGCAATTTAGATGCCACTGTAAACGCAGTGAACGCATGAGTTGCCAAACCGGCGCTACAAAGTAAAACGCCCCGCGAAGCGGGGCGTTTAGGAGAGGGGAGTCTGGCGATGACCTACTTTCGCGGGCGGAATGCCTACTATCATTGGCGCTGGGGCGTTTCACGGTCCTGTTCGGAATGGGAAGGGGTGGGACCGCCCCGCTATGGTCGCCAGACATAACTGGTTGTCGGCTTGTTTTGAGTCAAGCTGACTGAATTAGGTCTGAGGTTTCTAGCTCAG
>CAZUSF010000033.1:0-14183 GCA_964623355.1 uncultured Thiobacillus sp.
CTGCCAATGCCGCGTCGTTGCACCCCCTATCCGTCGCAAAGGTTCGCGTCATGACCCAAGGCAGGAGCCGTATGCGGCAATTCCGCACGTACGGATCTGTGCGGGGGGCCGTGTGACCGGCATTCCTACTGCGACCGCTTCTCAGCCCTCGAAATGCCCCATGGATACTAGCGTTAGCGCGTTCGATCACGCTCACCAATTGGGTGGCCCCGCTACGCGGCCGAGTGCGGGTCTGCCGGGCCGCCTGGCTGCGTTGCTCTTACTTGCGGGGAGCCGGCCACGCGCGTCATCGCGCCTTGCCACGCAACCCAGCAGCCTCGCAATCGGACGTGTTCAACAGAGGATTCAAGGATAATGGGCAATCCGACTGTGATTGAATCGTCGCAACTGCCAGCGCATCAATCCTAGCTGCTGAGGTGACTCAAATGTCGATCGTACGACGTACGCACATAACTCTGATCACACTTGCCTTTTTCGCCTTCGGCGGGGGCGCACGCGCTGATCAGACTTTCGAATTGATGGAATGGACAGCCTCTGGTCAGTTCGACAAAGTCATTCAGTTGCTGGCGCCACAACCATCGGACCGTTTGGGGGTGACAGAGCAGCACGTGCTTTGCCATGCCTACGCTATGTCCAAACGCTACGACAAACTGTTTCCCTGTTTGGAAGTGTTTGAGTCCAAGCTTAAAAGGGATGACCCAGAAACACTCTTGTTTGCTCTTGATGATGCAACACCAACGGTTGGGTTGATGCGTTCGCAGGCCTACATTGAATTAGGCCGCTATGCAGATGCCTTGCGTGAGGCATCGCAGGTGGTTGAATGGCTGAATTCGTCCGGTGAAACCGAGCCAGTGGTGGCGATCGATGCCTATGCCGCTTTGGCGTTGGCGGAAGTATTTGCAGGTTTTCCCGAGAAGGCAATCCCGCAGATCGGCAAGATCAAGAAGGCAGGAAAGTCACTTTTTGGGGATGACTACAAGAATCAAAGAGCGCTTGCCTTGGGGCGGGTCTATATGGCCTTGCAGGAATACGCCAAAGTACGTGAGGTTTTGGGGAAGGATTCGATCAATACCCTCAATGCATTTCTCGATAACTTGTTCAGTGGTGCATTCATTCGTGGTCGCGATAACTGGCTTTGGCAGGAACTTCCCAGGATGTACATGCTTAACCGTGCACTCTTCGGCATGGGCGAGTATGAGCAGGCTCGCGTTGGCTATGATCGATTACTGGCAGTTGATCAGATTCGTCATAACGGCGAAATCTACTGGATGGCCAATTTCGATCGTGGTCAGATTGCGGATCGCCTGGGTGACAAATCTGCGGCAGTCAAGTACTACCGACGGGCGATTGATACCCTGGAAATCCAGCGCGCAACCATAAATACCGAGGCTAACAAGATCGGCTTCATTGGTGACAAGCAGTCCGTTTATACCCGCATCATTCGATTGTTGATCGACTTGGGACGTCCTGCTGACGCATTCGAATACCTGGAGCGCTCGCGTGCTCGCTCCTTGGTCGATTTGCTGGCAAAAAAGCAGGATTGGCGGCCTAAGCAGCAGAGTGACAGGGTGGGCCGGTTGTTGCGCCAACAACTGTTGGAGGATGAAGAGCGGACCACCCAAGGCGCAGGAAAAAACGGGTCCGATGGTTTGTGGCAGGCGGGTGGCACAGAGACCGTGCAGGAATTGCGGGAGATTGATCCGGCCACCGCCGCGCTGGTATCGGTGACAACGCTTTCCGCTGATCAGGTCCGCAATGCTTTGCGACCGGAGGATGTGCTGGTCGAATATTTCATGGAAGCTGATCGCCTCTTCATCTTTATCGTCAGCCGTGAGGGCTACAAGGTGATATCGACTCCGGTTGCCGGTTTGCGGGACAAGGTGGCGGCATTGCGCGCAGCGATCGAATGCAGGGCATCAGAGGCAAAATCGCTCGCCAGCGAAATCTATGATTTGATTTGGCGACCAGTTGTTACCGACCTGGGCAATAGACGGGTGCTTGTTGTGCCGCATGGCCCGCTGCATTACCTTCCTTTTGCGGCCTTGTACGATGGGCAGAATTATCTGATCGAGAAGCATGCGATCAGTCTCTTGCCGAGTGCAAGTGTGTTGCAGTTTCTGGATAAAACGGCGAAGACGGCAGTGCCATCTGCGGGGGCGTTGATCCTGGGTAATCCGGATCTGGGCAGTCGCCGTCTCAATTTGCCCTATGCCGAAAAAGAGGCAATCAGGATTGCCGAATTGCTTGGATCGAAGGATTTGTTGCTGAAGCATGAAGCTTCGGAATCCGCGTTTATCAAGCAATCAGGTCAGCGCGAATTGATTCATTTGGCAAGCCATGGCGATTTCACCGCAGAACAGCCCTTGCAGTCCGCGCTGCTGCTCGCCAAGGGAGAAGGGCAGGATGGCAGACTGACCGTCGATGAAATCTATGGCTTGAATCTGAGCGCCCGACTGGTGACACTCAGCGCCTGTGAAACGGGATTGGGCAAGGTTGCCAGCGGAGATGACGTGATCGGGCTGATTCGGGGGTTTATCTATGCTGGTGCAAGCAGTGTTCTTGCCAGCCTTTGGAAAGTGGATGACATCGCTACTTCAGACTTGATGCTGCACTTCTATCAACATCAGCCAGGTCTGGGCAGTCCGGAAGCGTTGCGCGTAGCTCAGCGAGCCATGATTGGTAAAGGCCTGCATCCCTTCTTCTGGGGGGCCTTTTACCTAACCGGCCGCTGACTCGTGCGAACCTTTCCCGATATTTCCCTTTACCTACGCCGGCTTGGGTTTCCCCTGTTGATATTGGCTGCGGCCGTATTAGTGCCTGAATGGGGTGTTCGGGGCGGTTGGCTTGGTGCCCTGGATACGGCCTATTCTGATGCATGGCACCGTATTGCGGAAACTCGCCAGCGGCCCGAGCATGTTGCTGTCATCGCGGTCGATCAGGCAACTCTGGATGCACATCCGGACGAACCGCTAGCCTTCTGGGGGCCTCATTTTGCGAGGGCTATCGAGCGATTGCATTCTTTGGGCGTTAGCGTGGTCGGCCTCGATTTTCTGCTGGCAGTGAGTCCGGATAACTGGCTTTCAAAGATAGGTTCAGGGACTACGGACTTGTCTCGTGTCTATGACGCTGGGTTGCGTGCGCGCATTGCATCCGGTGATGTTTTTCTTGTAGCGAGCCAGTTGCGTGACGAGAAAACCGGAAAAACGCATTACGTGCTGCCGCATACTGATTATCTGCTGGCCATCCCTGACCTTGATCTGTCCGCTTATCTTGGATTGGCTGATGTCACAAGCGATCAGGATGGCGTTGTAAGGCACTTCATCAACCGCTTTCCGGCTAGTCTTGCCGGGGAACTGGAAGGATTGAAGCCGCCTGAACTGGGTTTTCCCGCCCTGTTGGCATTACGGCACCTGCAGTCGCGACGCCAGACCACCTCAGTTTGGACTTCAACCGCTCCCCAGCCTCTGACCTTTTTCGGCCCTCCCGGGAGTATGCCGACCATCTCCATGCAGCGACTTGAGTCTCCGAACTATGCTGAGGACACTGAACTACGTTCCTTGAAAGGCAAAGTTGTCATTATCGGGGCCAATTTTCCGGGTATGGGCGACCTGCATTTCACCCCTTATGCCACCGGTTTTGGCCTGGGCCGTGGCCGTCTCATGGCGGGCGCCGAATTGCAGGCCAACGTGGTCGAAACCTTGTTGTCTGGTCAAGCCATGCAATATGTATCAAGCGAGATCCGGATGATTTTTTCGGCCATGCTGGCGTTGATTGCATTGACGCTGATGCTGCGCGCTACCTTGACCACGGGTGCCATCACGGCAGCTTTGCTGCTGTTGGCTGGGCCGGTGTTTGGCTATGCGCTGTTTTCACACTTCTGGTTACTGTCTAGCGGAGCTTGGCAGGCGGCGGTACTCATCGCTTTTGCCGGTGGTTTGGCACTTAAATTTACCGGTGAGGCACGACAGCGAATGCATATGGCGCGCGTGTTTAGCCGTTATGTATCCGATGCGGCGGTAAAGATATTGTTGAGGTCGGAAAAAATGCCCGAGATGGGCGGCGAACTGCAACAAGTGACGGTGCTTTTTTCTGATATACGCAATTTCACCACCATTAGTGAAATCCTAAAGCCGGACGAAGTCGTGGAGATGCTTAATGCCTATTTCGAACGGCTTTGTGAACCTGTCCTCGAAGAAGGCGGCAGTATCGACAAATTCATTGGTGACGCCATCATGGCCGAGTTTGGAGCTCCGCTTCCTTTAACCGATCATCCCCTGCGGGCTGTTCGGGCAGCGCTGCGCATGGCCGAGATTGCAACCGAATTTTGCGACTGGATGCAGAACCGATTCCCGGCTCGTGGTCTGCCGCCGTTTGCCATCGGTATCGGCGTGCATACTGGGCCGGCGATCATTGGCTCGATTGGCTCAAAAAAACGCAGCGAATACACGGCCATTGGCGATACCGTCAACGTGGCCTCGCGTCTGGAAGGCGTAACCAAGGAGCTCAAGGCTGTGATCGCCGTGAGCGAGGCCGTAATTAAGGCGTGCACCGGGCAGATCAAAGTCGGAAAATCAATGGTTGTTACCGTTAAGGGACATCGAGAACCTGTTCAGGTCCATGAAGTGCTGGCTATTGAAAGGGGTTAACCATGAAAGCCTTACAAATCGTTTCCATTTTTGCCGTAACGTCAGTGGGTTTCGCCGCACAGGCATCTGAGGCATTACTGACCATGGTTAAAGGGCCGGATTGTCAGCTCGAGACAGAGAATGCTGTTTCCTTCCTTGTGCCTTTCATGAAAGTACGTACTGGCGATCGCCTTGCGCTTGGGCCAGGTTGTACCGCACAACTGCTTTACACGGGTGCGGGCCGCCAAGAGACATGGAATGGCGCGGTAACCTTGACGATCGGCGAGCAACAATCGCAACCGAATGGCACCGTTGTCCCGGTGGTGAAAATATTGCCTTCGGCTGCTTTGAACCGTCTTGCGAAGGCGCCCGGGGTGTTGACTGATATCCGCAGCCGTACAGGTATGGTCATGGTCCGTTCCGGTGGGTTACTCGACAAACTGCGCGAAACTGAAGCCTTATATAATGAAATGCGTGGCGTAGCCATGCCTGATGACATAACCCCAGAGCTATATCTGATGAGCGCATTGTACGAACTAAAGCTATTCCGCGATGTTGAGGAGATTGTCGCTGAGATCGTTGCCCGGCAGCCTGACAATTCCGAGGCGAAGTCAATTCTGGAAAATATCCGTAAGGCGATGGAGGTAACTGGTGATTCCAGTTCTTCTGCCAAATAACCAAATCTATTGGATTTTTTGCAACCTCTCCTTTGATATGGAGTAATGAAAATGTCAAAAACGTATACCAAATTACTAGTTCTTTCTTCTTTGTTATTGGCAACCAATGCGTACGCGGGCTGTGAAGTATTACATGGCCACGGCGAAATTATTTGTAGCGGCAATGCAGCAACAGTGTCGCCAGGTGGTGCATTACCCATTGTCTTGCAAAATGATTTTGCTACCGCTTTCGAAGCAAGTGCTCCGGTTGACGTGCTCGAAGATGTAACGCCCACTCCAGGCGCTACAGCTAATCAGGCTGCTGTAGGTTTGGAATGTGGTTGGTCCACGGATAAAACTAACGGCGATACGAATTTTTGCTCGCTCCCCCTTTCTTATACGATTCATAATGAAATTGATCCACGCCGGCGGTTGACATTAAAGATGCCGATAACCAGGGTTGATTCCGATAGTCCGACTAGCTCTGGAAAAACTTACCACGTCGGGTTTGGTGCTTCCTATACTTATCCCTTGGCCGCGCGTTGGTTCGTCACCCCAAGCCTGAATTACACCTATGCGGCAATGGGTGATTTCCAGGTTAAAACTGATTTGGTTTCGACCTCGCTGACCAGCACCTATTTCTTCAAAGATGGCGGATTTGATTTCAGCCTGGGCAACATGATTGGTTATGCACGTACAGCGAATGAAAGTGCAGACTCAGGTTTGCCCCCACCGCCTAAAATGAAATTCAACACCCTTCGGAATGGCATGATGGCTTCCAAACCGGGCGCACTTTTCGGCAAGAAGGTTTATTGGGAAGGGGCCGTTGTTCATACTGTGTTTTCGGGAACGCAGACGTTTACTGATAGCCAGTTCGAAATCAGCCTGACGGTTGGCGATAAACGAAGCTATAAAGTGACCGCTGGCGGATATCGGTTTGGCGTGACGCTTTTTGATGCAGGCCAAGTGAATGGCGGAAAAATCGCATTTGGCTACTGGTTCTGATTCGTTACCGCATCCAGACACTAGCGGGACAGTGCGGGACACAAATCGAGAAAAAAGTGAGAGCAACAGAAAACAGCTAACATGTTTTTATGATTGCTCTTGCTTGCTGAGATTTTTCCACATTCATTTTTTTCGATTGTGATTCCGGTGGTCGTGGGTTCGTTTCCGATCCTTCGCCCCGACTATCATTTCAGTTTTTTCATTTACGCTGCTGACGCCTGACTTTATGTCAGACTTGAGACATTGCTCCGCCGTTTTGAGCGTACTTTTTCCTGTTGTTCGTTCGTGAGTGATTTGAGTGATGAAGATGACTCCTCAACAGTTGGCTCAGGAAGTCGAGACGCTGTTCAGTTTGCCGGATATTGCAATTCGGCTGAATGATTTGATCGATCAACCGAATACCTCAACCCAGGATCTGGTCGAGGTGGTGCAGCTTGATGCCGGTATTGCGGCTACGGTGTTGCGGTTGGCCAACAGCGCCTGGTATGGCTTGCCTGCCAAGGTCGATACCATCTCGCGCGCTATCACTTTGATCGGACAGCGGGCGCTACGTGATCTGGTGTTGTCGACTTCAGTGATCAGGACTTTCAAGGGGATTTCCGCTGAGTTCGTCGATATGCGCGATTTCTGGGACAACAGTGTGACGTGTGGCGTGGTGACCCGGAATCTGGCGCAAAAAGTTGGCATGCGGGAAACGGAACGCATGTTTCTCGCCGGTTTGCTGCACAAGGTTGGGCGTTTGGTGTTTTATGCCAGCCGGCCTGTCCAATATCGTCAGGTTCTGCAGGATCGCCAGCATGGTGAGGCCGCGATCATTGAGGCGGAAAGGGCCGTTTTTGGTTTCGACTATGCGCAACTGGGCGCGGCATTGCTGCGTTCGTGGCGGGTGCCTGCGGCGCTGGATGAAGTGATCGAATATCAACTGAAT
Organism: uncultured Thiobacillus sp.; assembly: GCA_964623355.1. GTDB lineage: Bacteria > Pseudomonadota > Gammaproteobacteria > Burkholderiales > Thiobacillaceae > PFJX01. Next base: position 7,215 of record CAZUSF010000033.1, read on the forward strand.
CCGCTCGATGCGCCAAATCAAGCTAAAGATGCGGCAATTGTGCACATGGCGGCCGACATCGCTTTCCACATGGCACCGGATATCAAGGCTCGTTTCCAGTTGGGTGAATACAACCTGACATTTCTTGAAAGCGCATGGGATACGCTCAATCTGGAGCGAGCTGTGTTGGCCGAAATCATGCAAAACTCGCTGATTCAGTCCTTTGAGTTGCTGGAAATCATCAATCCTCCCGCTGTCGGCAGAGGTTGATCTGGCGTTATCAGGATTCGGCAGCGTCAGGTTTGCCGGAATATACGCTGGCCATGATTTCAACGAAGCGCCGCGCCTGCGGTGACATGAAGCGGCCGCGCCGCAGCACCAAGCCATAACTGCGTTGCGGAAAGTATTTGGTCAGTGGAATGCTGACCAGCTTTTCGTTGCCGGTCATGCAGATGTCGGTGACGATCGAAATGCCCATGCCGAGTTCGACATATTTCTTGATCACTTCCCAGCCGCCGGCTTCCAGCGTCACGGTGAAAGTCAGGTTGTTCTGCTGGAACACGTATTTGACGATGCGCCAGGTCGATAGATGCGACGGTGGCAGGATGAGGCCGTACTGACTGACATCCGCCAGCGTCACTTCCATGCCTGAAGCGGCTTTCTCGGCCAGTGGGTGGCCCAGCGGCGTGATCAGCATCGGGTCGTAGTTCACTACGGGCTTGTATTCGATGTCCTCCGGCACTTCCAGCATCGAGCCGACAGCGAAGTCGATTTCGTCCGAGCGCAACATCTTCAGGCCGTCGCGGCCGGTGACGTTGAGGATCTTGAGTTGCACTTTGGGATAGGCCTGGACGAAGCGGCGTACCGGTTCCGGCATGATGTAGAGGATGGTCGATTCGCCGGCGCCGATTTTGAGTTCGCCGGATTCCATCTTGCCGAAATGGGCGGAAAAGTTATCCTGCAATTTGTCGATACCATCGACCAGCGGTTCGGCGAGCTGAAACAGGACTTCGCCTTCCGGCGTCAGTTTCAAGTGGGGTCCGCGTCGTTCGAACAGGACGACTTCCATTTCGCGTTCAAGGGCCTGGATTTGCAGCGAAACGGAAGGTTGGGACAGGAACAGTTTTTCTGCTGCCTTTGATATGCTGCCGCAGCGGATGACCTGATAGAACGCGCGCAATTGCTTGAGCCGGTTGTTCTTGTAGTAAAGCTGAGAGTCGGAGGGCATGGTTGGTGGCCGGTGAAGGGTGATGCGGCTGCGTCGCAGATGAAATGTGAAATGTGAAACGAGCGGCGCACACTTTTCGCGTTTCACCTGAGCCGCGTAGCGGTGAGTCACATTTCACAGTCTTTGTGCATTGCATCATTAATATGCTCAATGTTCAAGATTGAGATTATTGGTTGTTCACGGTGCTGTCATTTTCTGCGGCTGCATTAAACTGTGCACTGCAGCAATTTAGGATTTAATGGTCTTTAAAATCTCCTCTAGAATTTATTGATCAAGGAGTAAGTATGGAGATGCTTTCAGGCGTGGCGATGGCGGGGATCTTTATGGCGATCCTGGGTAGCGCATTGGCCTGGATGTTGGCGCTGGCGAACAAGCGCCTTTATGTCTACGAAGACCCGCGTATCGGCGAGGTCGAGGATATGTTGCCGAAGTCCAATTGCGGCGCTTGCGGCACAGCAGGCTGTCGCAACTTCGCCGAGAAGGTGGTTGCCGGAGAGATCATCCCGGCCAAATGCAGCGTCAATCCGCCCGAGATGAACGCCTATATCGCCAACTTTCTCGGCGTCGCGATGGGCGAGGTCGAAAAGCAGGTGGCGCGTCTGGCTTGCGCCGGTGGCAGCCATGTCGCCTGGCAACGCGCCAGTTATGCGGGGTTGGGCACTTGCCGCGCCGCCTCGACGGTGTCGGGTGGCGGCAAGGCCTGCGCCTGGGGTTGCCTCGGGCTGGGCGATTGCGAAGTGGTTTGCAACTTCAATGCAATCAGCATGAACAAGCAGGGTCTGCCGGAAGTGGACGTCAATTTATGCACCGCCTGTGGCGATTGCGTCGATGTCTGTCCGAAAGACCTCTTTTATTTGCAGCCCGTGAGCCACAAGCTCTGGGTGGCCTGCAAAAGCCGGGCCGACGGCGATGTTGCCGAAGCGCAATGCCAGGTGGCGTGTACCGCCTGCGGCAAATGCGTGATGGACGCCGCCCCCGGTTTGATCCGCCTGGACAACAACCTGGCGGTGATCGACTACACCAGAAACAATCTGGCATCACCCGTGGCAATCGAACGCTGCCCCACCGGGGCGATCGTCTGGCTGGATGACAGCCGGATGTTGAAAGGGCGCGAAGCCAAGAAGATCATCCGCATTGAGGCACTCCCAGTCAGCGCCAACGTTGTTTAACAAAGGTAATCGACATGATCAAGAATCCCCTTTCCAAGTTGCTCGGCAGCATGCATTTGATCGAGCCAGCCGTTGCGGGTAAATCAGTCTCCGAGACCAAGACCGTGAAATACCCCGGCGTACGCGATGCCATCGACGGCAACACTGCCGTGATTCTGGTCGAGCGCGAAGCCTCCGACGCCGCCGGCGCCTACCCGATTACGCCTTCGACGCAGATGGGCGAGTATTGGGCCGAGGCGGTGGCTGCCGGTCATATCAACATGTCCGGCCGGCCGCTGATCTTCCTGGAACCTGAATCCGAGCACGCCGCTGCCGGTGTCACCGCCGGCATGTCGATGACCGGCCTGCGCGCGGTCAACTTCACCTCCGCCCAGGGTCTGGCGTTCATGCACGAATCGCTTTACGGCGCAGTTGGCAAGCGCCTGCCCTATGTGCTTAACCTGGGCTGCCGCGCGATCACCAAGGCCACGTTGAATGTGCATTGCGGCCATGACGATTACCACTGTGCCGACGACACCGGTTTTATCCAGGTGTTCGCCAAGAGTGCGCAGGAAGCCGCCGACCTGAATCTGATCGCGCGCAAGACCGCCGAACTCAGCCTGACGCCGGCGATGGCGGCGATGGACGGCTTCCTGACCACTCACCTGATCGAGCCGGTATTGGTGCCGGAAAAGGAACTGGTCGCTGAATTTCTCGGCCGTCCGGATGACATCATCACCACCCCGACGCCGGCCCAGGAAATCATCTACGGCCCGATGCGCCGCCGCGTGCCGGCGATCTGGGACGTCGATGCGCCGATGGTGTCCGGCGCGGTTGCCAATCAGGATGCGCACATGCAGGCCACCGCCGCGCAACGGCCGTTCTTCTTCCAGCATATTCCGGCGCTGATGGAACAGTGCATGGCCGAATACGGCGAACTGACCGGCCGCCATTACAGCCGCGTCGAGGCCTACCGTTGCGCCGACGCGGAATACCTCATCCTCGGCATGGGTTCGATGTGCGTGCAGGCGGAAGCGGTTGCCGATTATTTGCGCGAGACGCGCAAGCTGAAGGTCGGCGTCGTCAACCTGACCTGTTTCCGCCCCTTCCCGGGCGATCTGCTGGGCGAGATTCTGAAAGGCAAGAAAGGGGTTGCGGTGCTGGAGCGTACCGATCAGCCGCTGTCGGAAGATCTGCCGCTGATGCGCGAAGTGCGCGCCACGGTGAGCAAGTGTCTGGAGAACGGCGCCGTAGAGAACGACAAGACCGCCGGCAACAAGCCGTATCCCGGCTACGCCAGTTATGCGTCGACCAAGGACATGCCGCGCCTGTATTCCGGCTGCTACGGTCTGGGTTCGCGCGACCTGCAACCGGAAGGTCTGGTTGCCGCCATCGAGAACATGCTGCCCGGCAGTGCGCACCGCAAGTTCTATTACCTGTCCATCGACTTCGTGCGCGATCAGGCCGCCAACCCGAAGCAGGAAATCCATCAGCAGGACATCCTCGCCGCTTATCCGAAGATCAAGGATCTGGCGCTGAAGGGTTCGGAAAACCCCAACCTGCTGCCCAAGGGCGGGATTGCCGTGCGCATGCACTCGGTCGGTGGCTGGGGCGCGGTGACCACCGGCAAGAACCTGGCGATGACCTTGTTCGAACTGCTCGGCTGGGACATCAAGGCGAACCCGAAATATGGTTCCGAGAAGAAAGGTCAGCCGACCACCTATTTCCTCTCCGCCGCGCCCGAGCCGATTCGCGTCAACTGCGAATACACCCAGGTCGATGTGGTGCTGTCGCCCGACCCGCAGGTTTTCCTGCACACCAACGCGGTGGCCGGACTGAAGAAGGGGGGGGTGTTCATCATCCAGAGCAACCTGCCGGATGCCGCCGCACTCTGGGCGACGTTCCCGATGCATACGCAGAAGTTCATCGCCGACAACGACATCCACGTTTTCTATCTGGATGCGTTCAGTATCGCCCGCGAAGAATCGACCAATTCCGATCTGCAACTGCGCATGCAGGGTATCGCCTTCCAGGGCGCCTTCTTCCATGCTTCCGGCGTGCAGGAGCGCGCCGGCCTGAATGAGGAAACCCTGTTCAAGGCGATCGAAAAGCAGCTTAACGACAAGTTTGGCGGCAAAGGCAAGCGCGTGGTGGACGACAACCTGCGTGTGGTCAAGCGCGGATACACCGAAATCCATGAAATTCCGGTTGAAGTGAAGCAGGTCGGAGCACGCCAGCCGGCTGGCTTCAAGCTGACCCCGTCGTTGCCGATCATGCTCAAGCGTTTGCCGGAAAACGAAGGCGTTCTCGCCAAAGCGGCCGATACGCATCGTTTCTGGGAACAGACCGGCAACTTCTATATTTCCGGCAAGGGGTCCGACAACCTAGCCGATCCGTTCATGGGCCTGGCGCTGATACCGGCCGTCACCGGCGTCTATCGCGACATGACGCAGATTCGTTTCGAACATCCGGTGTGGATCGCCGAGAACTGCACCGCCTGCGGCAACTGCTACACGGCATGTCCGGATTCAGCGATTCCCGGCCTGGTCTCGACGGTCGGCGACGTGCTGAATACCGCCATCACCAATATCGAAATGGGCGGCCGCCCGACCCGCTTCCTGCGCAAGGGCGTGCGCAACATCGAGAAAAAACTGCGCGGCGTGCTGGACAAGGATGGCCTCGATGTACGCGCGCTGCTGAAGCGTTCGATCGATGAAGTCATGCACGAAGATCCGAACCAGGGCAGCGCGGCGATGGAGGAGGAATACCACCTGCTGGAGAAGCAGATTGGAGAATTCCAGTTCGCAACCACTAAGCCTTACTGGACCAACAAGGAGAAGAAGGCCAAGGGCGCTGGCGGCCTGTTCTCGATCACCGTCAATCCGTACACCTGTAAAGGCTGCGCGTTGTGCGTCGAGGTCTGCGAGGACGATGCGCTGAAGATGGTGAAGCAGGCCGACGACACGATTGCGCAACTGCGCCAGGACTGGAAGTTCTGGCTCGACCTGCCGACCACGCCGAAGGAATACAACCGCATCGACGACCTGGATGAAAAGATCGGCGCGCTGGAAACCCTGCTGCTGGACAAGAAAAACTACAGTTCGATGGCTTGTGGCGATGGCGCCTGCACCGGCTGCGGCGAAAAGACCGCGATCCATATCTTCACCAGCACGGTCACCGCATTGATGCAGCCGCGTGTCGCTGCCTTCGTCGAGAAGCTGAGCGGTCTCATTGATGGCCTGGAAAAGCATCTGCGCATGAAGCTGACCGAGAGCGTCAATCTGGGCGATACCGGTGCGGTGATGCGGGCCGTGGCGGCGCATCAGGGTAGTGATCTGACTCTGGCCAACCTGTCGGAAAGCCTGATGAGCGACCGTGCGGCACAACCCATCGATCCGCAATGGTTGAAGTGGGTGACGCAGTTGCTGGCACGTCTGAAAGACCTGAAATGGCGCTATGTCGAAGGTCCGACCAAGCGCGGCCGCGCCGAAATGGGCATCGTCAACTCCACCGGCTGCACCTCGGTTTGGGGCTCCACATTCCCGTACAACCCGTACCCGTTCCCGTGGACCTCGCATCTGTTCCAGGACTCGGCGTCGGTGGCGTTGGGCTTGTTCGAGGGCCACATGACCAAGATGGCGGACGGCTTCAAGGCAGTGCGCATGGCCGAGATCGAGCTGGGTTTGAACGGCAACACAGGTGGCTACAACCCGGCCTCGCATGACGCCGAGTTCACCTACTACAACTGGGAAAAATTCAGCGAGGAAGAGTGGCATCTGTGCCCACCGGTGGTCGCCGTCGGCGGTGACGGCGCGATGTACGACATTGGCTTCCAGAACCTGTCACGCGCTTTGATGACCGGCATGCCGGTGAAGATTCTGGTGGTAGACACCCAGGTCTATTCCAACACGGGCGGCCAGGCTTGTACTTCCGGCTTCATCGGTCAGGTCGCCGATATGTCGCCTTACGGCAAGAAAGACCACGGCAAGAAGGAAATCCGCAAGGAAATCAGTCTGATCGGCATGGCGCACCGTTCCGCTTATGTCGCGCAGAGTGCCATTTCCAACCCAACGCACTTGATCGAAAGCTACGTCGACGGCCTCAACAGCCGGCGCCCGGCGCTGTTCAATATCTACGCCGTTTGCCCGCCGGAACACGGCGTCGGCGACGACAGGTCGGTCGAACAATCGAAAATGGCGGTGGAATCGCGCGCCTATCCGCTGTTCCGCTACAACCCGGACCTCGGCGTCACTTTCAGCGAGTGTGTGACGCTGGAAGGCAACCCGGAGATGGAAGCCGACTGGCCGACCTATACCCTGGCCTACCAGGATGAGGATGGTGCCGAGCAGAAGATGGAATTGCCGATGACTTTCGCCGACTTTGCGTTGACCGAAGGCCGCTTCGCCAAGCAGTTCCGCAAAGCGCCACTGGAGACATGGAACGACGACATGGTGCTGCTGGCCGACTTCCTCAAACTGGAAAGCGACGACCGAGACGGCAAATTCCCCTACATCTGGGCGGTGGACAAAAAGAATCGCCTGATGCGGGTGATGGTGTCGCAGGAACTGGTGAATTCTTGCGAAGAGCGTCAGCAGTACTGGCAGCAGTTGAAGG